>DASYMM010000064.1:0-3272 GCA_036009085.1 Pyrinomonadaceae bacterium
CGACGAACGTGCTGGACGCGACGACGAGGCTCAGATCGAGTTGGCCGTCTCCGCAAACTCGCGCCACGGAATGACGCCGAGGATCGAGATGTTCATCACGATATAAATGATCGCGACTAAAATGATCGAGAGCAGCACGGCGCGCGGGATCGTGCGCGCCGGATCGCGCACCTCCCCGCCGAAGTAGCAGACGTTGTAATAGCCCCAGTAGTCGTACACGGCGATGAGCAAGGCCGCGCCAAGCCCTGTGAAAAAACGCCCGTCGAGCGTGAAGGCGTCGGGCGGAAAGTCGAAGGCGACGGCGGGGTTGAAGAACCAGAGTCCGCTCCCGATGATCCAGATGATCGTGAGCATCACGCCGACCCAGAGCAAGTTCGAGAAGCGTTCGATGATCGTGATCTTGCGATAGAGCAGGAAGACCGCGAGCGCGCAGACGCCGATGGCGACGAACGTGCTGGACGCGACGACGAGGCTCAGATCGAGTTGGCCGAGCACGGGGACGGGCAGATGAAAGTCGCGCGCGGCGATGGTGTGCGAGAGCGAGGGGAAGGCGTAAGTGGCGTAGAGCGCAAAGCCGAGGCAGCCGGAAGCCATCGAGAGCGGCGCGCTGAACGTGAGTTGCCAGATGAAGAGAAACGACATCAGGCGACCGAGCTTGCCGCGCCCGTAAATTTCGTTGAGATAGCGGTAGGCTCCGCCCGAACCGGGAAACATCGCGCCGAGTTCAGCCCACACGAGGCCGTCGCAGATGACGAGCACCGCGCCGACGATCCAGCCGAGCATCGCTTGCGGCCCACCCATCGCCGCGATGATCAGAGGGATCGTGATGAAGGGACCGACGCCGATCATGTCGATCATGTTGAGCGTCGTCGCGCCCGTCACGCCGACGCCGCGAATCAACTTCGGCGCGCGTTCGTCGGAACCGTCTGTAGAAGTTTCCGTTTGCGTGGTTTCGTCTGTTGCCATGAATCGCGATTGTAAAGTTTCTTCGACGGATGCGATAGCTTATTTCAGACGCCCGCGCCGTCGCCGCTGTTGTCGCCGCGCGCGCCATAAACCGAGAGCGACGAGCGCGGTCGCGCCGCCCGCAACGTCAAGCAGGCTGTCCCAAATCGTGCCGGTACGCGCGGCGTTGAAGGATTGATTGAATTCATCCAGCAGGGCGACCGCAGCGACGAGCGCGAGCGCGGCGACGAACGGGTGGCGATGCAAGCTTGGGCGCGTCGAAGGAATAAAGGCGCGCGCGGCGAGCAGCGCGAGGATGGCGTATTCGGTGAAGTGCGCCGTCTTGCGCACGGTGAAATGGACGAGGAGCAGTTGCGCTTCCGTGATAGCGGGGAAGAGCCAGCGGAAGAGCGGCGCGATGATGCGCGACGTGTTCGAGGCCGACATCGCGCCCGTCGAAGCGAAGAAGATAAACGCGATCCAGCCGACGAGCGGCGCGTAACGCCACAAGCGACTGCGCCATGAAGACGAAGCGGCCAACGCTTCATCGCCGTCACCGCATGCCCGTCCATCGATCTCGCTTCGTGTGGCTGACATATTTCCAAACGTGCTCTTGAAACAAAAAGGGAAGCCACGCTTGCGCCGCTTCCCTTCTCTTTCAACTTTGAAGTGTGCTCTGCCGCGAGCGACGTTAGGATTGCGCCGCCGCTGCGCCGGAGACGACTTCGATGATCTCTTTCGTGATCGCGGCCTGGCGGATGCGGTTCATGTTGAGCGTGAGCGAGCCGATGAGGTCGCCCGCGTTCTTCGAGGCCGCGTCCATCGCAGTCATGCGCGCGCCCTGTTCCGAGGCGATTGATTCGAGGAGCGCGCGGAACACTTGCGTCTCGATGAGGCGCGGCAGCAGGCGGCTGAAGATTTCTTCGGGCGGCTGCTCGTAAATATATTCGACGAAGGTTTGCGGCTCCGCCGGGTTTCCGGTTTCCGCGCCTTCGCCTGCGGCCTGTTCTTCGACGCGCGAGACGGGCAGGAGTTGTTCGACCACGACGCGCTGTTGCAGGACTGAACGAAACTCGTTGTAGAGCAGAAAGACTTTGTCCAATTCTTCATCTTCGGTGAAACGGCGCGTGATGTTGCTCGCCATTTCAGCCGCTTCCTCGTAGCTCACGCGCCCTTTGCCCGTCAGCCCGATGTACTCGTGCACGATCTTGATGTCGCGGCGACGAAAGAAGTCGCGCCCTTTGCGCCCGACGGCCATCAGTTCGACGGTCTTTCCTTCGTGCTCGCGTATGAAACTCTGCGCGGCCTTGATGAGATTGGCGTTGAACGCCCCGGCCAAACCCTTGTCGGCGGTGATGAGCACGAGCAGGTAACGCTCGTCGCCGCGCCGGTCTAAGAGCGGGTGATGATAATTTTCATCCGTGTGCGAGGCGAGTTCGGTGAGCACTTCCGTCATCTTGCGCGCGAAGGGACGCGCATTCGTGACGCGCTCCTGTGCGCGCCGCAGATTCACAGCCGAAAGCATCTTCATCGCTTTCGTGATCTGCTGCGTGTTCTTCACCGACTTGATGCGGCGTCGAAGGTCTAAAAGGTTTGCCATAACGAAAAGAGGTGAGAGGTCGGAGGTTAGTAAAAATCAGTTTTATTCTAACTGACCTCTAACCTCTGACCTCTGCGTTTAAGCTCCGACGGCGGTGGTCTGCGCTGGCGTCGTCGCTGCGGTTGAAGTTGCCGCGGGCGTTTTCTGCGCGCCGGTTGTTGCCACGGCCATGTCGTTTACGTTCCAGGTGTCTTTGAAGTCTGTGAGCGCCTGTTTGAGATCGGCTTTGATGTCGTCTGTGAGCGCCTTCTTTTCGCGGATGCGTTGGAGAAGTCCCGCTTGCGCGTTCTCCATGAAGCGCACGAGTTCGGCTTCAAAGCGTCGCGCCTGATCAACCGGCACGTCGTCGAGGAAGTGGTTTGAGGTCGCCCAGATGATGAGCACCTGCTTCTCCACGTCAATCGGTTGATACTGCGGCTGCTTCAAAATTTCCGTCAGACGTTGACCGCGCGCAAGCTGCACCTGCGTCGCTTTATCCAAGTCCGAACCGAACTGCGAGAAGGCCGCGAGCTCGCGGTACTGCGCGAGGTCGAGACGAAGCGTTCCGGCCACGGCCTTCATCGCCTTGATCTGCGCCGAACCGCCGACGCGCGAGACAGAGTTTCCGACGTTGATCGCGGGACGAATACCCGCGTTGAACAAGTCTGCTTCGAGGAAGATTTGACCATCGGTGATCGAGATCACGTTCGTCGGAATGTAAGCCGAGATGTCGCCCGCCTGCGTCTCG
>DASYMM010000065.1:0-11345 GCA_036009085.1 Pyrinomonadaceae bacterium
GGTCGCGCCACGGGCTGTCCGTTATCTGGCGCAGGTCGCCCTCCTCGACGGGCGCTGTGAAGATTTCGCCGTGAACCGCGAAGACGACGCGGCGCGAGTTCGGCGCGAGGTCGTAGTCGTCAACTTCGGAGTTGAAGTTGCGAACCTCGCTCAGGCTCTCTTCGGTCTCGGCGTTGATGTCGAAGCGCAGGGGCGTGACGCGCTTCGAGGCAACGTCGAGCTTCGAGACGCCGAAGTCGTGCTCGAAGACGATGGTCTTGCCGTCGGCGCTTATCGCGGGCCAGCGCACGTCGCCCGTCTTGAAGGACGTTACGCGCTCGGCCTTGCCGCCCGCTTCGGAGACGCGCCAGATGTTCGTGAGGCCGCCGCCTTCGCGGTCGGAGACGAAATAGATGTGGCCGTCGCGCGCCCACATCGGCCACGAATCGAGCCCCTCGAAGTCTGTCAGGTTCGTGAACTTTTTCGTGGACGCGTCCATCACCATCACGTCCGATTGCATCGAGCCGCGATAGAATTTGCGCCAGTAGACCTGCGCCTTCTGGTTGTAGGCGAGACGCCGACCGTCGGGCGAATAGGAGGCTTGCACGCCCATGTCCGTGCCCGCGCTCTGGGGCATGCCGCCATCGGTCGAGACGGTGTAGAGCCGCGCCGCGAAGTCTTCGCCGCGATTCGAGGAGAAGAGGACGCTTCGCCCGTCGGGCGTCCAGTTCAAGACCGAATCGTCCGCAGAGTGGTTGGTCAACTGCTTCACGGTGCCGCCGCCCGAAGGCATGATGAAGACATCGAGGTTGCCGTTGCGGTCGCTCGAAAAAGCGATCCACTTGCCGTCGGGCGAAAAGCGCGGGTACACGTCGCGCGCCTTGTGCACGGTGAGACGCTGGACGTTCTGCCCCGTCTCATCCGCCGTCCAGATGTCGCCGAGATAGCCGAACGTGACGCGCCCCTGATGATAATGCGGGTAGCGCACGAGCCTTGCTTCTTTCGCCGTGACGGCGTAGGAACAGGCGAACAGAAGAGCGATTGCCGAGAGGTAAATTTTCTTCATCATTTTTTCCAGACAGTCTTTCAGAGAGTTTAAGGCCGCCCGTTTCAGGAGACGACGCGACGAGTTGCTTTGAACAGAGACGACTTCGGTTCTTGGTGCGCGCAGGAAATTCTTTATGCGCCCGGCGAGGACGCTTTAAGCAGGATTAGCCCGTGCATTGTAGTTAAAACGCTCCGCGAATGCCAAATATTACGGGCAGGCGGCGAGAAAAGTTTTCCCCCCGCACCATTCGCGCACCTATTCCCGCACGAGCAACTTCGCGGCGGGCAGCATCGCCGCGCGGCCTCTGTGCTGCCAGCAGCGACCCGTGCCGCGCACGCGCCGCGAACAGGGCGTGCCGCGCTTCGTGCGTGCGCCGCAGATCGAGACGATTTCGCCGGCCTCCGTGGGGCGTTCCCCGTCCGTGCCGTCTGCGCCGTACACGGGCGCGCCCGCGTTGCCGTTCGCGGCGTTGCCGTTCGCGGCGTTGACGCTCGCGGAGGGTTGTTTGCCCGCCGTCTTAGGAGTTTGCGACAGGAGCGCGGGAGAGTTCGTCGCGCCGCGTTCGATGACGAGCGGCGGCGTGGCGGGACGCATCGCGCGACCGCCGATGAAGCCTGAGGCCACGAGCGCGACGCACGCGACGACCGGCCACATCACGCGACCCGTGCGAAATCTTTTCTCGCACGCCTCGCAAAAACGGCGACTCGTCCACACGCGCCAGCGCAGGCGCGTAATCGCCTCGCCGCACTCGGCGCAGAAGTTTGGCCTGTACATAATTTCAGGAAATCTCCAGAGGCGTGTGTGAGCGCGCCGCAGCAAGTTGCCGCGCCGTGATTGCTGCCGTGGGTGGGTTTTTGAGTGCGTCGCTAAATCAAAGAGAGCCGCGTCGGTTTCCTATAAGGCGGGAGGAAACCTGTGTGCCGGTGGCTGCTATCGCGCCGGATTATAGCAATAGTCCTGAGTCATTGTCTTTCTCTGCGCCCCCTCTGCGACTTCTCTGCGTCTCTGCGGTGAAGGTTTTTGCTCAAGCATTCACCGCAGAGACGCGGAGCAAACCGCAGAGTTAACGCAGAGAAAGATTCGCTATAGCTTGCCGCCTGTCGTTTCACGTGCTGGCTAGTGTTGCACGCGCAAAACAAACGTGCTATAGTCGCAGGCACTCCCGAACGTTTGAGAATTGCGCTCTGGTCGTCGTGCGCCTCGTCGCGTCCTTCGGCGTCCTCCACGTCATTCTCCCGCCGCCGGTTTTGTCTGGTGACTCCGATGGGTCTGAACCTTTATTGCAACCGTTACGCGCATTTCAAAGACGCGCTCGTGTGTTCGGTCAACTGCCCGTTCCGCACGCGCTGTCAGGATTTCGCGCTCTTTTACGACGAGCACCGCGAGGCCGTGGATACGCTCGTCGGTGATTATTACGCCGGTCGGCGCGCGGCGCAGGATAAGCCGCCGTCGCCCGCCGTCGCCGCCTCGCGCACGTTGCCCGTCGTGCGGGTCTCGAAGCCTACGGCGTCCGCCGTGGACATGCGCGAGTTGATACGTCTGGAGGTGAAGAGAGAGATGGCCGAAGCTACATTTATTTGGATTGACAAGGACGGACGCGCGGAACTGCTGGGACAAGAGGAAGTATTGCGCCGCGCCGCGCGCGGGACGAAACCGCTGACGATCTACAAGGTCGCGCAGGAGATGGAACTGAAATTCCAACTCGTGCCGCGCAAGCGCATCGAGCGTGCGCGCCGTCTGGCCGAAGTCGAACAGGAGCGCGCCACGGCGCGACGCACGCGCCGCACCACCGCGACGACAGCCAGAAACGCACCCGCCCCCGCCTTCAACGAACTCGAAGAAGAGTCTCCGGCGAGCACGAGCAACAACATCGCCGCCGCGCCGCGCCGCACGCGTCGCCCCCGCACGCTCAAAGCCGTCAGCTAAAGCCCCACGCCTTGAAGCCTTCCCTTGCACGCGCGCTTCCCGGTCGCGTCAAGCAACGCGCCCCACGCTCCGCGCACCAAACAAGACTCGCACGCTTTCGTCGTTCGCCGCCGTCCGCCAAAGCGTGCGAGTCTTGTTTGCTATTTTGCAGGCTACTGCCGCAGCGGTTTGCGCCGCTTGCAAACGCCTGCGCGTCTTTAGCATACTGGCAGCAGAGATTTTTATACCCCGTGCGATCTTAGAAGCGATGCATCATCAACGTTTTTTCATACGCCCTATTTTTCAAAACCTCCTGTGCGCCTTCGTCGCACTGCTCCTGTGCGCGTTGGCCGCCGGCTCCGCGCGAGCGCAAGATGACGACGATAAAGTCACCGTCGAAGCCAATCTCATACGCCTCAACGTCGGCGTCGCAGATGTGCGTGGCCGCGCCGTCACCAATTTGACGCGCGGCGATTTCGCCGTCTTTGAAGACGGCGTGGCGCAAACCATTCTCAACTTCGAGACGACCGAACAGCCTTTCAGTCTCGTGCTCCTCTTAGACATGTCCGGCTCGACCTTGAGCTTTCGCACGCAACTCAAACAATCCGCGCAGCGTTTCATAGACGCGCTTTCGCCCGCAGACCGCGTCGCCGTCGTCTCCTTCTGGACGGAGATGAAGGAACAGAAGCGTGGCGTCAAAGCCGTCGATCACATCGAGACGCTCACCAGTTTTACGAACGACCGCGCGCGCATCGCCTTCGCCATAGACCTCGCGCGCGGCGGCGGCGACACCAACCTCTACAAAGCCCTGCGCTATTCGCTCGACGCACTCAAAGGTGAAGGCACGCGCCGCAAAGCCATCGTCGTCTTAACCGACGGCATTGACAGCGACGTGCGCAAAGAAGACCGCGCCGCCACCCTTCAAGCCAGAACTGCCGAAGAAGCCATCGCCACAATCAAGCCCGACGCCAACTCGACGCTCGCCTCCGTGCTCAATTCGGCGGACGCTCAAGGCGTGACGATCTACCCGCTCGCACTGCCCTCCGGCGACCTCAAGCGGCTCGCCGACCGCGCCACCCTGAGCATCACCCCGAACAAAGGCACGCCCCCCGAAGACATCAAGCATCTCAGCCAGCCGACGCCGCAACAGGCGGCCATCTACACCGCCGCGCGCGCGCGTCTCGACACGCTCGCCACACGCACCGGCGGTCGTCTCCACGAGATCAACCGACTCGAAGACATGGCGCGTCTCTATGCCGAAGTCGCCGCGGAGATGCGCACGCTCTACACCATCGCCTATCAATCCGCCAATTCCCGCCCGCGCGACGGCGGCTGGCGCGCCATCCAAATTCAAGTGGCGCGCCCCGAACTGATCGCACGCACGCGCCCCGGCTACTACGCGCGCTGAGGCTCAACCGGCACGCGAAACCACGCACCACGCGCGTCCGTCCACGCGCGCCGCCCATTCCTTCACGTGCGCCGCGCCCCGTGTTTACACGCAACCGAAGCACGCTTGACACTCGCGAGAGCCATTCCGTATATTCGTCACTACCAATTAACATCCCAGATGCACCCGTAGCTCAGCTGGATAGAGTACATGACTACGAATCATGGGGTCGCAAGTTCGAATCTTGCCGGGTGCACCATTAAAATCACACAGTTACGGGCAGCCAAGTCGGTTGCCCGTTTCTATGTTGCGTGCCTATAGTTTGCCCACGTTGGCGGAGAGCGGATTCTAGACAAACAGGAGGGCAGCGCTTAGCGGTGTCGTTTTTGGTTGGTAAGCGCGTGACCGTTGCAGATAGTCGCGCAATGTCTGGTGAAAAGCATTCACGCGCGCTTGAACTTTCCGCGTCAAACTAACGAATAACCCTTGCGCGTTTGAATCTTTTAGTGGGGCGGTTGGCTTGATTAGGTTGCGCTTGACTTTGGGCGCGGGCGCGGGGATGCTTTGGGGCGTATGTCTGGTTTGGAGCGTTTTATTGGCGAGGTGTTGGACGGGAAGTACCGTCTGGAGCGTCTGCTCGGGCAGGGCGGGATGGGGGCGGTGTATCTGGCGACGCATCTCGGGACGGAGCGCCCGGTCGCTTTGAAACTCATCACGCCGGAGTTTATGCGGAACGACGAGTTCGTGGAGCGTTTCAAACGTGAGGCGCGTGCGGCGGGTCGCCTGCGTCACCCGAACGTGGTGGACGTGACGGACTTCGGGTTTGCGCAGGTCGGCGCGCAGCGCGTGGCTTATCTCGTGATGGAATATCTGGACGGCTGCACGCTCGGCGACGTGCTGGCCGAAGAGTCGCGCCTGCCGATTGATTGGGTGGTGGATATTTTGGAGCAGACCTGTTCGGCGGTGGACGAGGCGCACCAGCAGGGCGTGGTGCATCGAGACCTCAAGCCGGACAACATCTGGTTAGAGCCGAATCGCTTCGGCGGCTATCGCGTGAAGGTGCTGGATTTCGGCATCGCCAAACTCGCAGACCCCGCCGCCACGGGCACGACGGGCGAATTTGACGCTACAGCCGCCGCTTCTGCCGCAAACGACCCGACCGTAACGGGCGAAGTTCAAAACACATCTCACGGCGGGGCGACGCAACCGCCGCCGCAGCAGTCGCAACTCGACGTGGTGCAGGCGTCAATCGCGCGTGCGGCGTCTGCGCTGGCGCGTAGTAATTCGGGGGGCGGTTCGTCGCACGGCAGTTCGTCTCGCGAAGCCTCGTCCGAAGCGGCGACGCAGCAGTTGCAACTGTCAAACGCGTCCGATGCCGAAGCACAGCAGACGCGCATCCTCGCGCCGCCTTCAGCACAACCACAGCAGGGCGCGCACGACGACGGCGACGACCACACGGGCATTGGGCAAACGCCGCGCGCGACGCAGGCCGACTACGAGAGCGACCAGACGCGTATGCTCGACCAGACGACCGACGGGCGCAAGCATAACGAGTTGCAGACGGCTGCGGCGGCGGGCGTCACGCGCGTCGGCGCAATCCTCGGCACGCCGCTCTACATGTCGCCCGAACAGTGTCGCGGCCAGCGGCTCGACGCGCGTTCGGACATCTACTCGCTCGGCGTTATCGCCTATCAAATGCTCACAGGCCAGACGCCGTTTGCGGGCGACATGATGGCGGTGATGCGGCAGCACATGGAGAGCGACCCGCCTCCTTTGCGCGACAAGAACCGTAAGGTGAAGAAGAAGGTGGCGCGACAGGTGATGTCTGCGCTCAAGAAGAACCCTGCGGCGCGTCCGGCGAGCGCGGCGGGGTTTGCTTCGGCCTTGCGCGGCAGTTCCGAAGGCATCGGCTCGCTCCTCCGGCGCGGCTTCGCGCTCTACAGCGAGTACTTCCCGAAGTTCCTGCGCATCTCGCTGCTGGCGCATGTGCCCGTCATGGCGGTCGTCTTGTTGCTGCTTGGCTTCGACGTGTTAGAGCGGCGCAAGGCGCTCTCGTGGCCGGTTGAGATCGCGATCTCGGTCGTGTTAGGTCTGCTCAACATCGTCGTCAGTTTTCTCTCCACGTCCGTCATCACCGCGATGACCGCGTTGATGGTGACGCAACTGCACGTCGCGCCGATGCGCCCGCTCAGCATGCGCGACGCGCTCGCGGTCTTGAAGCGACGCTGGCGTCAGTTCCTGCGCACGAGCATCCGCGCGAGTCTGACGGTGCTGCTCGCTTTCGTGCTGGGACTCATCCCCGGCATCCTGCTGCTGATCATGCATTCGCTCTTGCAGGGGGTCATCCCCGGCATCGTGCTGCTGATCATGCAGATCTTTGCGCCGGTCTTGTTGGTGTTGGGGGTCATTCCCGGCATAGTGATGATGGTCAGGTATTCGCTCTACGCGCCGGTCGTGTTGATGGAGGGCTTAGAGAAGCGCGCCGCGCTCAAACGCGCCAACGAGCTTTCGCGCCGCTCGCGCCGCACCGTCATCGCGCTTCTTGCGATCCAGTTTATCCTGCCGTTTATTCTGGGCGCGCTCGTCGGCTTCCTCTCGGTTAAAGCGCAGGGCGGGAACATACACATCGGTTCGCAGAGCGCGGGCAGGATCGCACCGCTTTTCAACATCGTCACCGTGCCGCTCATCTCCATCACGACCGCGCTGCTCTACCTGAAGATGCGACAACTCGGCGGCGAGACCTTCAAAGAGACGCTCGAACAATTCGACAACGTCGAAGCCCCGCGCCGACGCTGGCAGGAACGCATGCGCCGGCGGCTCACCGTCAACAACACGCCCGTCAGTCGCGGTTGAGCAACTTAAAAAAACCTTCACCGCAGAGGCGCGGAGCACAGCCGCCGGGATGACGCAGAGTTGATCATTCACATCACACACACACTCTCTCTCTGCGCTCACTCCGCGTAAACTCTGCGTCTCTGCGGTGAGCGCTTTATGTCTGTCCATATCTGTAAATCACGACTGGTAAATTCTTCCTTCAATGCTCGCTCTCGTTAAGGACACATCATGCGAAAATTTATTTATGCGGCCTCCGGCCTGCTCCTACTGTTTCCCGCGCCCGCCCGCGCGCAGCAGCAGCAGCCCGTGAACGGAACTTTTCAGACATACATCGGCAACCGCCTCGTGGTGACGGAAAGCTACCGCGCGACGTTCAAGCCTGACGGCTCGATTGCGACCGAGGGCGAGTTGACGCCCGCCGCAGGAGGCGCGAAGCAGAAGATTGTGACGCTTGCGTCGAAGACGAAGCCGGATAGTTTTGTGTTCGAGGTCGGCGGCGTGAAGGCTCTGGAGGGGAAGTTTGCGGATGGCGGCACGGTCAAACTAAGCGCGGCGGGTCAGCCTGAGCGCGAAGTGCAAACGCGCGCGACGGTCGTGTTGGAAAATCTCATCTGGCATCAATTCGTCTTTCTGCTCGCCCAGTACGATCAGGCGCGCGGCGGGCGGCAGAATTTCACGGCCTTCCTGCCGTCGCAAGGCGTCGAATACCCGCTCACCATCGAAGACGCTCCCGCGCAGACTTACACGCTCAAAGATCGCACGACAATGGCGACGCGTCGTTACAAGGTCGTCGCCGCGGGCGCGCTCACGCTCGACCTGTGGACGGACGAGGCGCGCGTGCCGCTGCTGTTTCAGGTGGAGTCGCAGGGGATCAAAGTCGTGCGGCAGGGCTTTGAAAATCTGGCCGAAGCCGCGTTCGCCGCGCCCGCCACGTACAAGCCGCCCGCGTATGCGCTGCCCGATGCGTTCACCGTGCAGGAGTTGACCGTCGGCGCGAGCGGCGCGTGGCCGCTGCCCGCGACGTTGACCATGCCCAAAGGCAAAGCTCCGTTTCCGGCCATCGTGCTCGTTCACGGGTCTGGGCCGAACGACCGCGACGAGACGCTCGGCGCGAACAAGCCCTTCCGCGATCTCGCAGAGGGCTTGGCCTCGCAGGGCATCGCCGTCCTGCGTTATGAGAAGCGCACGAAGCAGCACGGCGCGCGGATGGTCGCCTCGTCGTCCAACTTCACGGTCAAAGACGAGACGATTGACGACGCGCTCGCAGCCGTCGCGCTGCTGCGACAGACGCCGGGCATTGACGCGAAAAAGATTTTCGTGCTCGGCCACAGTCTCGGCGGGATGCTCGTGCCGCGCATCGGCATGGCTGATGAGAAGATCGCGGGCTTCGTCGTCTTCGCCGGGGCGACGCGTCCGCTCGGAGAGACTCTGGTGCGACAGTTTGAATATTTGGCCGCGCTCGACGGCACAGTCTCCGAAGCCGAACGCGCAAACATCGAAGACGCGAAACGACAGGCCGCGCGCATCAAGGAACTCAAAGCGGGCGACGCCGCCGCAACGTCGACGAGCGCACAACTGCTCGGCGCGCCGCCCTCCTACTGGCTCGACCTGCGCGGCTACGACCCGCCGCAGGCGGCGCGCTCGCTCAAACGCCCCTTGCTCATCCTGCAAGGCGAGCGCGACTTCAACGTCACGATGGACGACTTTCGCAACTGGCGCGCCGCGCTCGCCAATCACAAGGAGGTCGAATTCAAATCCTACCCGAAGCTCGACCACCTCTTCTACGAAGGCGAAGGCGCGTCGAGCGGCGCAGACTACGCCACCCCGCGCAATATTCCCAAGTACGTCATAGACGACATCGCAGCGTGGATCAGGAAGCAGGGATGAGGGCGGAGGGATATGGGATGAAGAAAAGCATTCAATCTCTTGAGTGCTTCCTCTGATTCATCCCTCATCCTTCATCCCTTAGTTTCTCTCCGTCCTTATCTTTTTCCCAACTCGCCGCGCATCTGTGATATAGATTGGCCGCTTCACTAATGCGTTTCTTCTGCGCGGCAGGTCGTCGTCGCGTCTGAGTTTCAAGGAAAGTGCGCCGGGAGCATCTCCGGCAAACCTTACGCCGTCACGCGAATCTTCTGCTGAAATATCTGCCGGAACAGTTTTTCGCTCGTCCAACGCGCGCGGGCTGTCTCCGGTTGGCCTTAACCTCCTCCGAATCGGACAAGAATCCCCCGGGTCTATGAAAGGAGACTCTCAACATGTTGTTCGGATCAACCACGCTCGAAGTCGCCATCGGGATGGTCTTCGTCTATCTTTTGCTGAGTTTGCTGTGCTCTGCGATTAACGAGTATATCGAAGCGACCTTAAATTATCGCGGCAAGAACCTGCGCAAAGGCATCGAGTTGTTGCTCAACGATCAAGGCAGCGGACAGCAACATCTGACGCCGCTGTCGCAGTTTCTCCAACGCGTGGGAATTACCGCCGCCATCCCGTCGCCGGACAAAAAAGAGGCCACCGGAGATACAGTTGCCCCTCCCCCTCCGTCATCCACTTCGACGCCTTCCGACCCTGCCGCCGGAAAGGTAAATTTGGTGGATGCGCTTTACAGCCACGGTTTGATCCGAGGTCTCTATCGCGACCAGCGACAACGCAAGCTGCCCTCCTACATCCCCGCGCGCACCTTTGCGCTCGCCCTGTGGAACCTGGCGGGCGATAGTCTCAGCAGCGGCGAAACCACCGATCTCGAAAAGATCAAATCTGTCATCCGGGAAAAAGTGCCGCACACAGAGTTGCGACAGGCGCTCATCACTCTCATCGACGAGGCCGGGGGCGACTTCGACAAGGCGCGCAAGAACATCGAAGAGTGGTACAACGCCGCGATGGATCGCGTCTCCGGCTGGTATAAGCGGCGCGTGCAGATCATCCTGCTGCTCCTCGGTTTCGGCATGGCGATTGCGCTCAATGCCGACTCCATCAACATCGGCAAGGCTCTCTTTCAGAACGACGCGCTCCGCCGCAGCATCGTGGATCAGGCGGAAAAATTCGGCCCGCTCCCGACGCCCACGCCGCAGGCAGATCAGGCTGACACCGAGGCGGCAAAAGAAAAGGCTGTGGCCGACGCGAAGCAACGTGTGAAGGAAGTCCGCGCCCAACTCAACGAGACCGGATTGCCGCTCGGTTGGGTTCGCACCAAAATTGACGACAAGGGCAACGTCACCAATCTGGACGACCCGCGCCGACGGCCTATGTTCGGCAACGGAAATACCGAGTGGCAACTCTGGTTCATCAAGCTGGCCGGACTACTGCTGACCGGACTCGCCATCTCGCAGGGCGCGCCCTTCTGGTTCGACATCCTGAACAAGTTCATGGTCATTCGTTCGACCGTCAAACCACGCGAGAAGAGTCACGAAGAGAAGTCGAAAGACGCGACCGACAGCGACGACGACAACCGCAAGTAGCGGTCGCCGCCACGAATCACACCGGCACGCGCCGGAATTACGACCGGCCAGAGCCACGAAGCGGCGCTTGCTTGCCGCCGCTTCGTGGCTCTGACTGTTTTCGCCACGCTCCGTCACGGCTCGTGCGCGCTCTGTGCATTTGAGACTTTCGGGCGGAGCGGCTACACTTTGAGGTTTGACTTACACGCAAATTGTTCAGAGGTAGCCATGAGTAGAATGAGTGAGACTGTTTTTGAGAATTTTTTGCAGCAGCAGGACGAAACCGTCTGGGCTGGCGCGCTCGATGCGCTCCGCCCCTCGATCCACGAAGTTGATCGTAACGCCACTTCGATCTGGTTCGCCTTCTTCCCCCTCGCGCTCGCGCGTGCGTTCGAGCAGGCGGACGATCCCGAAAAATTGGCGCAACAGTTGTTGATGCAGGGCAGGTACCGGCTCGCGGATCAAGTTGATTCGTCGCACGCCTTTTTTTACGGGCATCGCTACTGGCCGGAAGTTAAACGCGCCGTCGCCGCGCTGGTCGCACGCGTTAAAGAGTTTCCGCAAAAGTCAACGCTCGTCGAACACATTCGAGGGGTGGCGCGCGAGGTGGCGGCGCAGAAGAAAGTGGACGAGTCGCTCGTCACAGGGATCGCGGCGGTCGCTTTTATGACGTTGCAACAGGTCGGGCTGGAAGCGTTTGCCGCCACGCCGGGCGCGGTGCAGATTGACAACAAGAGCGCGCGCCAATCGCCCG
>DASYMM010000066.1:0-7989 GCA_036009085.1 Pyrinomonadaceae bacterium
CGGCCCTGCTCACCTTCGCCGTCTTCATTATCGGCCACTTCAGCGCGGACATGAAACTGCTCGCCGCCTCGACGGGCACGGCGAGCGCAAGAATCTTTTTCGGCGCACTCTACTACCTGCTCCCCAATCTTTCGCACTACACAGTCATCACCGGAGTGGGACACGGCCTCACGCCTGCGCCCGCCGCTTTCGGCGTCGCGCTCCTCTACGCCTTCATTTACATCGCCGTCCTCCTGGCCGCTTCGATCTTGATCTTCAACCGTCGCAACTTCAAATGACAGGCCACACGGAACCGACACCGACAGACGAACGCGACGCGCGAAACGATGCCGGACACCGGCGACGGCTCAAGGCGCGCGAGCTTGCGCTCGTCCTTGTCATCGTCTGCGGACTCGGCGCGACGGCGGCATTATCGCGCTGGCTGGATGCGCGTCGCGCGCCCGCGTCGGCGCAGTTCGCGCAGGCGTCGGATGAGTTGTACTTGAAACCGGAACAGGCGCGTCGGCTCAGTCTCGGTTTCAATGCGTTTGCGGCGGATTGGTACTGGATGCGTTCGCTGCAATACGTCGGGCGCAAGATCGAGGCGCACGATGGACCGATCCAGATTGACGACCTGAGCGCGCTCAACCTGAACATCCTCGCGCCCTTGCTCGACAACGCGACGACGCTCGACCCGCAGTTTCTCGCAGCCTACCAGTACGGCGCGGTCGTCCTCCCGGCGGTTGACGTGGAGGCCGCCGTCAAGTTGATCCGCAAAGGCATCGCGGCGAACCCGCAGGCGTGGCGGCTCCACAGTTATCTGGGCTACATCTACTGGCAGCAGAATCGCTTTCCCGAAGCGAGCGCGGCCTACGCGGCGGGCGCACGCGTCGAGGGCGCGCCCGCGTGGATGGCGGCGATGTCGGCGCAGATGGCGACCAAAGGCGGCAGCCGCGACACCGCCCGCGCCATCTACCAGAACATGTATCAACAGACCGACGACGAGCAGATGAAAAAACTCGCCCTCTCGCGCCTGCTCCAACTCCAATCGCTCGACGAAATGGACGCGCTCCGTCGCACCGCGCTCGACGCCTATCGCGCGCGCAACGGCAACTGTCCGCCGTCGTGGCGCGAAGTTGCGCCCTTCTTGCGCGCCGCACGCTTCCCGCTCGACGCTTCGGGTGCGCCGCTCGACCCTTCGGGCGTGCCCTACGTCATCAAACAAGATTCTTGCGAAGTGGAACTCGGCGAGGGGACGGAGATACTTCGCAAGTTTTGATCAAGTGCGACACATGAAAAGGCCGAACCGCTCTTGAATTGATTTGTTCACGGAGACCGAAAGATGCCACCCGCAATTGAGATAGACGATCTGACGAAGGACTACGAAGTGGGCTTCTGGCGCAAGCGCAAGGTGCGTGCGCTCGACGGCCTTTCGCTCGCCGTCGAAGAAGGCGAAATCTTCGGCTTCCTCGGCGCGAACGGCGCGGGCAAATCCACCACGATGAAACTCCTCATGCGTCTCATCTACCCGACCCACGGGCGCGCGCGCATCCACGGGCGCGACATCGAAGACATCTCCATGCACGCCTCCATCGGCTATCTCCCCGAACATCCTTACTTCTACGACTACCTCACGGCGCGCGAACTGCTCGAATACTGCGCGGAGCTTTTCGGCTACACCCGCCGCGACTGTCGCGCACGCGCCGCCCGGATGCTCGCCGCCGTCCGACTCGAAGAGAAGAGTTGGGACAAGCAACTCCGCAAGTTCTCGAAAGGCATGCTGCAACGCGTCGGCCTCGCGCAAGCTCTGGTCAACGACCCTGCAATCGTCTTCTTAGACGAACCGATGAGCGGACTCGACCCCATCGGTCGCCGCGAAGTGCGCGACCTCATCGCCGCTTTGCGCACGACGGGCACGACCGTCTTCTTCTGCTCGCACATCCTCTCCGACATCGAAGTGCTCTGCGACCGCGCCGCCATCCTCCAACGCGGCAAGCTCGCGCACATCGGACGCCTCGCCGATCTACGCATGGCCGCCGGCGACACACGCGCCATGGAACTCGTCGTCGCCTCGGCGGGCGCGAACCTCTCGGAGTTGAAATCGGAAGTCGAAAAACTCGACGGCGCGCGGCTTCTAGAGACTCCGGGCGGCGCGCGTCTCGAAGTGGCGAGCGAACAGGACGTTGACGCCGCGCTTCGCGCCGTGCGCGCATCCGGCGCAACGCTCGTCTCCGTCCAACCCGTCGGCAATCCGCTCGAAGAACTTTTTACGAGCGACAATTGACACGCGCCGGATTCAATACGCATTATCTAAAAGCGCCCTGTCGCATCACTATCCGCCTTGATTCAGTCATCAAGCGTTATGGAAGCAATTACCGTTAACTTCAAGCTTTCCGAAAAAGAGTATCTCGACGCCGCGCGCCTGATCGTGCAAAGACCCAAGCCGTCGGATTGGAAGTTTCGCGCCGCCTTGTCCTGCGGCATGTTCCCTTTCGGTTTCTTCGCGTTAGCCCTCGGCGCGGGCTTTGAACTCCCGTTCGCGCTCGCGCTCGCCTTCGCCCTCTTCCCCGTCTTCGTCTATCTCTACTTCTTCCACCTCAACGTCATGGCGCGACGTTTCTATAAAGGCGACCGCAAATTCCGCGAGGGAATGTCCTACACCTTCACCGATGAATACATCATGGTGCAGTCGAAGCTCATCGAGTCGAAACAGAATTGGAAGTTATATACGGACGTGCTGGAAAGTGAGAATTGTTACGCGCTCATCTACGGGAATGATATACGAATGGCGGCGATGATCCCGAAGCGCGCGTTCAAGAGCAAGAAACAGCACATGACTTTTCGCGAACTAATCGGCGCGCAGTTTAACCGTGCGATGCCCGTCCGACAGGTCGGCGAAATCGAGTCGGCGGAGCGCGAATATCAACCCGCGAGCCTTGAGCCGCCCGATTGGCGTTAGCAGCGTTCTTAAACTTCGCCCGCGCGCACGCGCTTATTTAAACTTCACGCCCGTCACTTCGACGCGGATGTTGGCGCGCACGTCTTCCTTCCTGAAGCCTTCCATCAGGATCGGCACAATCAAAACTTTGTTCGGTTCGAGTTCGGACTGCCCCGTCTCCGCGTTCGGGATGGCGATCTTGACGCGCTGGCGGACGGGCTGGTTGTCGAGGTCAACGACCATCGCTCGAAGTTCGAGGCCGGTGATGGTGCGCCCCGTGAAGTTGCGCACCTTCGGGCGCAGCGTCATCACGATGTCGCCCGCCGGGCGCGGCGATTCGGTCGCCTCGTCCGGCTCCGGCTCAATCACGATCTTGTCGCGCACCTGCGCAAACTCGGGCGAGTCGGCGCGGAGCGCGCCTTCGAGTCGCGGCTGTTGCGCCGTGCCGTTCGAGCCGGAACGCGTCGCCCAGAACACGAGCGCGGCGATCAAGAGCGCGCTCACAATCGCCGTGATGATGAAAATTTTTCGCCGCGAAGCCTCAACGTCGTCGTTATTCGTTTTCACACTGGACATATCTTTAAGTGACAAGTGACGAGTGACGAGTGACAAGTTAGAACCGAGTGACAAGTTGGAACAGCGGGATTTTATCTCGTCACCTGTCACTTGTCACTCGTCACTGTTTTCTTACCCTGTGCGGGTGCGTAGGTTTTGTCGTTCGAGGCGAAGGTCGCCCGTGGTGGGGCGTTCGTGGCCGGGGGCGACATGTGTTGCGGCGTCTTTGATGAGCGAGCCGGTGCCGGTGCGCGGTTGCGCGTTGAGCGGCCAGACGATGCGGAAGTGGCTGCCTTCGTTGGGGCGGCTCTCCACGGTGATCTCGCCTTCGAGCAGTTCGACGATCTTGCGTGTGATGGCTAAGCCCAAGCCGACGCCGCTGTACGGGCGCGTCAGCCGGTCGTCAACTTGCCGGAACTCGTCGAAGATAAAACTCAGAGCCTCGCGCGAGATGCCGATGCCCGTGTCGCTCACTTCCATGAACCAGTGCGTCCCGTCGAGCGGCGCGGCGACGACGCGAATCGTGCCCGTCGCGGTGAACTTCACCGCGTTGCTCACGAGATTCGTGAGCACTTGCGAGAGTTTGTGCCGGTCTGTCTTCACGGCGCCGAGCGCGGGCGAGACTTCCGCTTCGAGCCGCACGTGCTTCTCTGTGACCTCGGCGTCGAAGCCCTTGATGACATCTTCGATCACGCCTGCCACTTCAATTTCTTCCAGATGCAAAGCGGAACGCCCCGCTTCCAGACGCGAATAATCGAGCAGGTCGTTGACGAGTTCGAGCAGCGAGCGCGCGTTGCGCCCCATGCGTTCGACGGCTTCGGATTGCAGCGGCGCGAGCGGCTGGCGGCGGTCGCGCTCCAACAACTGGCACAGGCCGATGATGACGTTCAAGGGCGTGCGCAACTCGTGCGAGACGTTGGCGACGAAGGCCGACTTCAAACGGTCGTGCTCGCGCAGGCGACCGTATGCGCCCATCAATTCTTTGTACTGCCTGACCTCCGGCGTGATGTCGCGGAAGACCGCGACGACGCCTTCGCGCCCGCCGCCTTCGCCCACGAGCGGCGTCGCGCTGACGGCCAGCACGCCTTCTTCATTCGCGCCGCGCACGATCTGTACGTGCTCGCCGGAGACGTGTTCGCCGCGTGTCAGAGCGCGACCGAGCGGCGTGTCTTCGGCGGGCAGCACGTGGCCTTCCGCGTCGCGCAAGGCCATGTCGGCGATGAGCGCGTCCACGCCGTCGCGAAACTCTCCGGGCTTGCGCCCGATGATGCGCGCCGCCGCGGGGTTGACGCGGTAGCGTCCGCGCGCGTCCACGATGATCACGCCTTCGTCCATCTGGTTGATGACGCTTTCGAGTTCCGCCGCGCGCGACTTCTCCGCCGCAAACGCGGCGGTCGCCAACTTCTCCGCGCGCACGCGCTTCGAGACTTCCGACAGGATCAAGAGCATGTCGCCGCGTTCTTCGCTGCGCTCGCTCATCGGCCAGAGGATCACGTCCCAGTATTTCGCGCCTTCGTCGCGTTCGTTGCGCGCGTCGCCCGTCGTCGTGCGCGAGACGAGTTCGAGCGGCAGGCCGTAGTTGACGAAAGCGCGGCGCGTGCGGCGCACGTCTTCGACCACTTCGCTGAGGACGGCGAGACCCGCCGCCGCTTCATACACGCCGCGCCCCGCGAGCGACAGAGGCTCGCGCCCGACGATGCGCGCGAAAGTCGAGTTGGCTTTGCGGACGATGAGGCCGGAATCGAGCACGGCGACGCCGAGCGGCAGGCTGTCCAAGACCTCTTCGATGAACGCGCCCTGCGTGCGGAGTTCGTTGAACTTCGTCTCAAGGCTCGCGGCCATTACGTTGAAGCCTGCGGCGAGCGTGCCGACTTCGTCGTCCGTCTCCACTTCAAAACGTTCGTGGAGTTGTCCCTGTCCGAGCGTCGAAACGGAGGCGGCGAGGCGGCGCAGGGGCGTGGTGAAACGCCCGACCGCCCAGAAAGAGAGAAAACTCGAAGCCGTCAGGCCGAGCGCCCACGCCGACGTGAGCACGAGGAAGCCGCGCCCCGCCGGAGTGTTCTCCGCGAGCGGCACGCCGACCGCCACGCTCCAACCGTAGCGCGCGCTCTGCCGCTCGCTCGTCAGACGTTCGACGTTGTCGCTCCACTTCTCCTGATGCACGTCTGCGGCGGAATGCGACGGCACGTGCGAAATTGACGGCGCGGAAGGTTCTGGGACGAGTTGGCCTTTGGCGTCGAAGACGAGCACGGCGGCGTCTGCGTCGGGCGAGGCGTGCCGGCGCAGGCGCGCGTAGAGTTCGCTCGCCTCGCGTGGCGCGAGCGATGCGCCCTGCGCGACGGCGGCGGGACGATTTTCGAGCCACGTGTCGAGCGCGCTTCCGGCGGCGATGGCCTTGATGCGTGCGATGGTGGCGGCCTGTTCGTTTAGATTTTGCTGGTAACTCTCAAGCTGGAAAAGACTGACGATGAGCATGGGGAGAGACAGCACGATGAGCATCGTTAAGAGCTTGGTGCGCACGTCGAGCGGTCTGCGAGAGTCTGTGCCATGTTTCGTCACGGCTCGTCTATTGTTCCGGGAAATCCGTGCGGCGTCGTCTGGGCGGCGGCCAGTGGGAGGTGCGCGTCCGCACCTGCGGGCGCAAGCTTGTCGCGTAGATCAGAACCGCCTGCGCGATCATTTCGTCAACGAACAGATGCGTCCGTCGCAAACAATCGCGCAGTTCCCGAAAGTCTCCCTCTCCTGCGGTGGCGTCCGGCTTCCAGCCCTCGCGCCACAAAAAATCGTTCAATACATCACGTAAAATCATCAACTCCCGTGCCACTTCGTCAATCAGACAGCCCTGCTGGAAACGCGCCTGCGAGTGCATCCGAAGGGGACGCACGGCCTCGGCGATTTCGCTATCGAGCGCAGCGGTATCCAACACCCCTGCGAGTTCGTCGAAAATGTCGGGCAGGTAGTCTATGAGTTGATGGTAAGAGAGCAGCGCGGGCAGGTCTGTCCGGCGGTCTGTGTAAACCACGTCAACGAAGGTGCGCACCAGCGCAGGCTCATGTTGCCGGAGCAGGGCGGCGTAGCGTTCGGACATAGGAGAGTTAAAGATGAAGGAGGAACGCGGAACGATGAACTGAAAACGACTGTCTTTCATTCACCGTTCCGCCTTCCGCGTTCATCATTTTGCCAGCAGTTTCTTCACAAGTGCGTCCAACTCGTCAAAATCAATGGGCTTGGTGACGTATTCGTTGCAGCCTGCGGCGAGGGCGTCGGCGTGAAAATCGTTTGTGTCGTGGGCGGAGACGGCGACGATGGGGACGAGGCGGAGACCTTCGAGTTCGCGTATGCGGCGCGTGGCGTCGAGGCCGTCGAGGCGCGGCAGGCTCAAGTCCATCAAGATCAAGTCGGGGCGCACGCTCTCGGCCACCTCCACGGCCTCCTTGCCGTCCACGGCTTCCACCACCTGATACCCGCTCATCTCCAGCAACTTCCTCATCATAAAGCGGTTATCGGCGAAATCTTCTACCACGAGGACAGTCAACTTCGAGTTTCCGTTCTCTTCCATTCCCAGCCTTCCTCAAACCGAACGCAAAAAATTAAACGTTCCACGCTCGCCGTCGAACGTATTACTAGCAAACACTCAGATTTTTTGCTAAGATGCCGCATCGAAACGCAACACAAAAAGCCGCATCGTTCGGGTTCAATTCGCATAGAGAACGCGGCCTAACGTCCTCTACGAAACTGGCAAACTCTCCCGACGCGCGAGTTTGTGAGCAAAATGAAGCCGATAAAAGCGACTACACACGACACCGAAGCCCTCATCGAGTTGGGGCGCGCCAGCGTGCAGATCGTCCACGACCTGAAAAATCAGGTGAACGGTCTCAAACTCTATGCCACGTTTTTGCGCAAGCGCATGGAGCGCAGCGAACGCCCGGCGGACGAACTCGAAACCATCAACAAGATCATGGCCGGACTCGAACGCGCCGCCTCGGACATGCAGATGCTCGTGCGCCTCGGTCGCCCGCTCGAACTCCAACGCACCGCACGGCTCGACCTCGCCGCCCTGCTCGCAGAAGCCACCGAAGGCGACTTCGCCAACGCCCAAGCTTCGACCGCGCAAGACGGCGACTATCAAGGCGACTTCGACGCGCCCGCGCTCTCCGAAGCGTTAAAAAACATACACGCCGGGGCGCGCACGCTCGCCGCGCGCGACGCCCGCCCGACCGTCAACCTGCGCCGGGAAGAGACAGACGCGACAGACGCGACAGGCGAGACGGGCGCAGCGGCAGCAGCAGCAGCAGCGTCGCCCTACGCCCTCATCGAGTGGCACGGCATCAAAGCCGCCGCCGACCAAGACGTTTTCAGCAGTTTCAACGGCGGCACGGGTTTGCGCCTCGCGCTCGCCGCCCGAATCATTCAAGCCCACGACGGCACGGTCGAACAGGCGACGGACGCCCTGCGCGTCCGGCTACCGCTTAGAAAGGATGAGGGATGAGGGATGAGGGATGAATCAGAAAAATTAC
>DASYMM010000067.1:0-5228 GCA_036009085.1 Pyrinomonadaceae bacterium
GCCCCTTTTTAAAGCGACTTGAGAAATTCGACCAGGTCCCTCTTTTGCGGATCGCTTAGTCGCAGGGTGAAATGACGGTTGTAATGCTCGACCACGTCGAGCAAGGTGGCGAAGCGCCCGTCGTGGTAGAAGCCGCCTTTCTGGTGCGTCCAGAGTCCTTTGAGCGGCGCGGTGCGGTAGCGTTCGTCGGGCGAGCGTTTGGCTTGAAAGTCATCAATGCCGATCTCCTCCGGCGTGTGCATGTTCCAGCCCGGCTCGGTGTAGATCGGCGGCACATGGCAGGTGGCGCACTTCGCCCCGTCGTTGAACAGAGCCTCGCCGCGCGCGGCGGCGGCAGCGTTGAAACTACCCTTCGGAGGCGCGGGTGCGGGGATGGCAAGCTGGTAGAAGTGTATGGCCGGAAGTTTGGCCGTGATGAGGTCTGGCTCGTTGCGCACGTTGCCCGCGCCGGAGCGCGCCGCGACGGGGAACTTATTCGGGTCGTTCAGGCGCGGGTCGTAGAACGTCCCTTTGCCGTGCATCTCCAAGTTAGCGACGAAGGCGTTCCAGTGTGTGACCGACCCCCAGCCCGTCCACGTATGCAAATTCACCCCGGCCAGCCCGAAGGCGGGCGGGATGAGCGTCGCCGCAGACTTGCCATCCGGTCGAAAAGCTATGCCGTCGAGGAACAACTCGGCGTCGAACTTACCCGGTCCCCAACTCCGCACGACCGTCCGCACGGTCGCCTCGTCCACGCCGAGCAGTTCCGCGACCGGCCTCAGGTTAGGAGCCAGATCGATAATCGCGCCGACGTTGAGATCGCGGTTCGCCCACCCGTCGAGCCGTTGCCCGATGCCCGGCGCGAGCGAGTTGTCCACCGCCGTGTGGCAGAGAGCACAACTGATGCCGACCGACTGGAGGCTGCCGTCGCCCTTGAAGTTGCCTTTCACGCCGACGACGGCGTTGAGTTTAAGCAGCGCGAGCGTCGTGGCCGGATTGTCGAGATCAACCCTGCCCCTTTTCAAATCGTTGACGAGCGACTCGGGGAGGGCGTCCGCATCCACTTTCAAGCCGACGGCAAGCGCGGTTCTGGGACTGAGGCCGGGGCCGACGCCGCCGAATTTCGCGCCTTCGATGGCAGTGTGAAGCCGGAGCGCGTCGCTCCAGAATGCTTCGTCGCCGAAAGTGTCGAAGCGGAAAGCGCGTTTTCCTTCATCAAGAAGACGCTTCACGTTTTCGTCAATCTGCTGCTCGTTTCCGCGCTCCGGCTTATGGTTCTCGCCCTTGTCCGGCCCGTGATTTTTGCGTTGCGCGCTGCTCCCGACAGTGAAGAAGAATGCAACCCCGAAGGCGAGTAGGATGAGGGAAAATTTGAACCTCCTGAGAGCCCGCCCTCTGGCCTCCGCGCTCCCGCCCACGCCGGCGTTAGCCTGCGATTGATCGTCTCTTTGCGGCAAAAGTGCTATTTCCGATCTCCCGCCGCGCGCGTCTTCAAGAGTTACCGAAGCATTTTCCCCTGTCTGTGACATAATCCTTGGCGCTCCTATTCAAGTGCTGATGTGCTGTCAGTCTGTTAGGGCTCAAGATACTCTTATTTTACAATTAGTCAAGATTTAATTTGACTTATTGTGTTTTTCAACAAAATCAGCTAAAATCCGCGTAAGGAGTCTGTATGGAAGCAACAAAACACGACCAACGCTTTTTCGACAGCACGCGCGGACGTGTTGTGATTCTCCTGCGGGGCGGGGCATCTACGGTTGAGGAATTGGCGCAGAGGCTGGAATTAACTGACAATGCAGTGCGGGCGCACCTCATCACTTTGGAGCGCGACGGACTGGTGCAACAGAGCGGGGTCCGGCGCGGGGCGCGCAAACCGCACTTCACTTACGCGCTGACACCCGAGGCGGAGAAACTCTTCCCCAAAGCCTACGATGCGCTGCTCAACCAACTGATCGCCGTCCTGAAAGGACGTCTCGATGAACAGGAGCTTGAAGGGGTTCTGCGCGAGGTTGGTCGCGGTATTGTTGCAGGCGCACCCGAAGGGCAGGAGGATGATTTAGGGAGTCGCGTGCAGACGGCGTTGAAAGTGTTGGCCGCCATCGGGGGGGCCGCCGAAGTCGAGCAATTGGAAGACAAATTTATTATTTATAGCAGCGGGTGTCCGCTGGCCGCTGCCGTCTCCGTTCACCCGGAAGTATGCAGACTCGCCGAAACCCTCGTCTCTGAGATCGTTAAAGCTCCGGTCCGAGAATGCTGCGACCGCGAAGGCACTCCCCGCTGTCGTTTTGAAATAGAAGCGAGGGGATAAGGGCAATGTTGCAAAGATTACTTCGAGGCGCGAAAGCGCTTTGCGCGCCCTTCCTTAAGCTGCTACTCCGAACAGACTCTCGACAAACTTCGCCTGCCCTTGCGCATCACTTCCCGATAATCCTTTGACCTGACCTTTCCTCATCACGTTCACCGCTTCAATACCTTCCAGTGTTCGCTCCGCTTCTGCCACACTACCTTTTAGGTGCCCGCCTGCGTGCGTCGCCAACTTTGCGGCCTCCCGCTCGGCAAACTGTTTCTCTCTTTCATCTAGCCTACAAGTAGGTTGGTCAAGGTGTAGGCGCAGAGCGTCTTGTCCCTGACGTGTACTTTGAGAGTTATTGTTCACTGTTCTCAGGCTGACCGCTAATCAAATTTTAATGTCGCTGAAGCACAGGCAGCGGAAAAAAGTTGACACATTAGAATGATGGCATATACTTACGCCACCGCACCGAGGCTGCAATCTGTTAGCCGCAACCTTACAGACAGTTAATTGAAGCAATCTCAGTTCACTCAACATCACTTCATAGCTGAGTTGTGCTAACGCCTTCAACCGACGCGCCAGCAACTCTCACAACTACCAAGCAGGATCAATCCGACCCGCCACAAAGGAGGCGTCATGCCAGTTCAAGTCACCTATCCGGGCGTCTACATCGAAGAAATTCCGAGCGGCGTGCAGAGCATTACGGGCGTTGCAACTTCAATCACCGCTTTCATGGGCACGGCTTTAAAGGGGCCATTGGGTTACGACAAGGAGACGCTGGAGGCCAAACCCATCACGATCTTCAGCTTTCAGGATTACCAGCGCATCTTTGGAGGGCTATGGGTTAACAGCCCGATGAGCTATGCCGTGCGAGACTTCTTTCTAAACGGCGGCGGTCAGGCCGTCATCGTTCGTCTCTACGAGCCGACGACGACGACCGCCTCGACGACCGACGGTTCTCCGACAAGCGGCGGTTCTCCGACAAGCGGCGGTTCTCCGACGGGCGGCGGTTCTCCGACGGGCGGCGCATCATCCGGCGCGGCGTCCGGCGGTTCTGCCCCGGCTACTACCCCGCCTGACGGTAAGGCGATCATTAAAGTCGATCCTCCGGCTGAGCCTCCCACCGCGCCCCCAACGACCGGGAGTTTCACTGCCGCTACCGCTGTCACGCCCACGCTCGCTTTAAAGGCGGCAAGTCCCGGCAAATGGGGCAACAACGTCCGCGTTATGGCGGATACTAACAACATTACGCAGAAGGTCTATGACATTTACGCCCCCCACGGGGTGACGCCGGGACATTTGTTCAACCTGACGATTTTTTATAAATCGCTGGGCGGCCCGATGCAGATCGAGCGCTTCCTAAACCTCTCGGTTCAGGATGATCAGAGCAACCCGAACCCGAACCGGCTGGATCGCGTGCTCAATCAGCAATCGCAGTTGGTCTATATAGACGCCGGCGATTTGCCTGCAACCCTCGCTGACTGGATTACAGCCTGGGTAACCTTCTCCAGTTCCCCCAATCTAGCCAAGTACAACCAGCAGCAGATTTTTCAGATGCTCGAATCGGCCACAGGCGGGGATGACGGTCAGCCGTATCCGGCGACTCTGACCTACGAAGACGACGGGACGATGGCGCTCGACCATGTCGATCTCTTCAACCTGCTCTGCATTCCTTACGACACCAGCGCCGCGTTTGCGCCAGACGCAGAATTGCAGGCGATGACCGCATATCCCGAGTTGGCCGCATATTGCCAGAAACGGCGAGCCATGTTCATCATAGACCCGCCTTATACCGGGGATAATAATTGGTCGGTCGCCGCCAAGAACAGTGATTGGGGAAAATTCGATCCGAGTAGCTTGAAAATCGAGGGCGACGCAGAAAGAAATGCCGCCGTCTATTTCCCGCGCGTCGTCGAGGCCGATCCGATGCTCAAAGACCTGCCGAGGGTGATGCCCGCCTGCGGCATCATCGCGGGCGTGATGGCGAGCACCGACGCTTCGCGCGGCGTCTGGAAAGCGCCCGCCGGAATAGAGGCGGGACTCAACGGCATCCTCAAGCTCGAAGTCAACCTGTCGGACGATCAGAACGGCGTGCTCAACCCGCTCGGCATCAACTGCCTGCGGAGTTTCCCCGTGATCGGCCAGGTCGTCTGGGGCGCACGCACGCTGCGCGGCGCAGACCAACTCGAAGACGATTACAAGTATATCCCCGTGCGCCGTCTGACTCTCTACATCGAGGAGAGTCTCTATCGCGGTACAAAGTGGGCTGTCTTTGAGCCTAATTCAGCCCCCCTCTGGTCTTCGCTGCGCGTGAGTGTCAGCACGTTCCTTTCGGATTTAATGCGACAGGGCGCGTTCTATTCTTTCTTTGTCAACTGCGACGAAAAGACGACCACGCCCGACGACATCGCACAGGGCATCGTCAACATCGTCGTCGGCATCGCGCCGGTCAAACCCGCTGAATTCGTCGTCATCCAGATTCAGCAAGTCGCCGGTCAAACAACTTAAGGAGGACTCCATGCCAGCACCGGAATTTAAGGTCAACACCACCCGGTATGACCCGTACAAGAACTTCAACTTTCGAGTGAAGTGGGGTGCCGCGCTCAGCAATCTGGTCTATGTTGCCGGCATCAGCAAAGTCAGCGGGCTGACGCGCACCACACAGGTCGTCACGCATCGTTCGGGAGGCGATCCGAGCACCCCGCGCCGCAGCCCCGGCCAGTCGGATTACGGCCCGATCACGCTCGAACGCGGCGTCACGCATGATATGAACTTCGAGGAATGGGCTAACAAGGTCTGGTCTTATGCCAACTCGACGCAGGGCGTATTTCCGACCTCCAACAAGGTCGTCTCCCTCAAAGACTTTCGCAAGGAAGTCGTGCTGGAGATGTATAACGAGGCCGGGCAACTGGCGATCTCCTATAACATCCATCGCTGCTGGGTGTCGGAGTACGTCGCG
>DASYMM010000068.1:0-12995 GCA_036009085.1 Pyrinomonadaceae bacterium
TCGCGTCGTGCGGCGAGGCGCAGGACTTCGCCGCGCAAGTCGCGCGTGGCCGTATAGACCTGCGCGCCGACTCTCTGCGCGCGACGCTCTTCTTCGCTGCGGCGAAGGCTCTCCCTGTCGGCCACCTCCGCCGCGTCCCACGCGCGGCGAAAGAGCGCGCGGGCGCGTTCGGCGTCCGTCGTCCACAGGGCATCTGCGGCGCGCGCCTGCACACGCGCGCGTAGAGTCTCATCACGAAAGCCGCGCGCTTCGTCGGCGAGCGCGTTGATGAGCGAGATGGCCGTCGCGCGCCGCGCCTCCGCGAGCGGGTCAGCCTTGCTGCCGCTGCTGTCGCGCCCCGCGCGCACATTCTTCGCGGGCGGCTGCGGCGCGCTCGACGGCGGAGTCGCCGTCGTCTGTCCACGCACGAACGCGGGCGACAACAGCAGCACGAAGCATGACGACAGGATGGCAACGCGGCGACGAGGATTCATTTCCCAACTCCATTCAACATTGTGAATTCTAAATATAGCGAGATGCGGTTGAGAATAGCTAGAAAGTAAGACTTCGCCGCAGAGACTCGGAGCCAAGCCGCAAAGTTGATGCAGAGAGGAAATCATTCAACTCTCTCTGCGTCAACTCTGCGTTGTCTTCTCTGCGCCTCTGCGTTGAAGGGTTTTATCCCTTTCCAATTTTACGCCTCACCGCCTTTCAAACCTGCCCGGCGGGAGTTGTCCGGTGCCGAGCACGGAGCGGGCGATGGCGAGCGTGGCGATGGCGCGCGGCGATTCGCCCGTGAAGGTTTGCGCGAGCGCGACGGCGCGGTTCATGTCGTCTTTGGCGAGCGTCTGGAAGACGCCCGTGAGATCGAAGACGGGGGCGGGGAAGTTGATGGTCGAGCGTTGGCCTTTCGTCTGGATGCGCGCGGCGAGTCCTGCGTCCGCGCCTGTGTATTCGGGCGCGGCGTTTGCGGCCTTCACCGCGTCGGCCATGATCTCCCACGCGCGGTTGCGGTCGAACTCGAAGAAGCGCGTGGCGACGGCGACGGTCGAGCGCACGCGGTCGGGGTCTTCCGCGTCAATAGACTTCGCCGCGTTGGCCGCCGACTCCAACGCTTCGAGCGCGCGCGGGCGGTCGTCTTTCGCCAAGAGCCGCGCCGCTTCCGTGTAAGCCCAGGTGCGCTGCACGGGCGTCAACTCGCCGGTCGAGGCGAGACGCAAAACTTCTAAGCCGTCCTTCTTATCCACCACCGCGCGATTGAGCAGGGCGAAGTCCACGAAGCCGCGCACCTGCCGGCGCAAGTCCGCGTCTTCGATCTTGTCCGCGAAGTCGCGTGCGCGCGAGTCGCCTTTGAAGGCGGCGGATTGCGCGGCGCGAAAGTAGGCGAGGTCGCGCAGGCGCGGGTCTGTGGAACTCGTCGCTTCGTCTAACGCTTCCTGCACCGGGTCGCGCGAATCTTCGGGCACGAGGCCGCGCGTCAAGTCGTCGCTCAAACCTTTGCGCGCCTGTTCGGGGATGTCCGGGTTGAGCGCGGCGAGACGAGCGCGCAGCGCGGGGACGCCTTCGGGAATCACCTGCTCGAAGAAGGGCAGCAGGCGCGAGATGACGAAGTAGGTGCCGACGCGACCCGTCGCCGTCGCGTCCTGATCTTCCTGCGGGAGCGGGCGCAGGAGCACTTGCGCGGCGGCGCGCGCGAAGGCGACGCGGACGGCGGCGGGCAAGTCGGGCATCGTGATCTGATTGCGCCGCTGGCTAGAGGAGACGCCCTGCCCGCCCTGCCCCATCGTCATGTAGAGGTGCGGCGTGAGCACGTAAGAGGAGAGCAGGAGGATGTCGCCCGCGTCGGAGTTCGGGTCAACGGCAACGGTCGAGAGCAGCGCGTTGAAACGCCGGTCGGCATCCTGCGCGCTTTTCTCACGCAGGAGGACGAGAAACTCGACCGAGTTCGGGTTGACGTTGTTGAGCACCGGGTCGGCGAAGGCCAGCGCGCGTTCAAGGTCGCTGTCTTCGAGAAACTGCATGGCGAGCCGGAGGCGTCGCGCCACGTCGGGCGGGACGGCATCGGGGTCGCGCCGCGTCGGTGCGCCTCCGGCGGCGGCTCCAACGGAGTTTGCCCCTCCGCCGCCGCTCGCACCCGCCGCCGGCACGTTGGCGGAGGCGTTGCCGAGTTCGCCCGCCTCGCGTTTTCGCGCTTCCTCCATCTTGACGAGAAATTCTTCGCCGAGCGCGCGTTCGCGTTTGGCCGCGAGGCGCAACACTTCGCCGCGCATGTTCGGGAGATTCAAGCCGGTCGCGAGTTGGCGTCCGCCGCTGCTGCGCATCTGCTCGTCGCGTTTGCGCGCGTTCTCCACGTCGGCCAGTTCCGAGGAATCCCAAGCGCGGCGGAAGAGCGCGCGTGCGCGTTCCTTGTCCGTCTCCCAGAGCGCGTCCGCCGCCTGCACCTGCACGCGCGCGCGCAAGGTCTGGTCACGGAAGCCGCGCGATTCGTCTGCGAGCGTGTTGACGAGCGCGATGGCGTTCGCGCGTCGCTCGGCGGCGAGCGGGTCTGCGGCGACGCCGCTCGCGCTCTTCTTCGTCGCGGTCGTGGCGGCAGCGGGTTTCTTGGGTTGAGCCGCAGCGGCGGTTTGCGCGTGGGCGAGGGGCGCGGGCAAAAGCGTGGGCAAACAAAGCGCGACCGCGTACAAGCGGAGACGAGAACTCATAGTTTTACTCCTGACGGCGGCGCAGAACGCGCCTCGAATGAAATTGCTGCGACAACTTATACGCCCGTTCCCGCCCCCGGTTCAGAAAAATGATGTTAAGAATGTAAAAAGATGCGCGGCGTCCCAAACAGGCAGACGAGCCACAGATGAGCACGGACGGGCGCAGTTTAAAACAATTGAATTTATGATTTGCGCCCGCCCGTGTTCAACTGCGACTGCTTTTTGTCTCCCCTCATTGAGCTACTACCGCGAAACGCGGCGAAGTGTTGAGTGCTTTAGTCGCCGTCCTGCATATTTAGTTTTGCGATTGATAGCGTACCGCGTGCGGAATGCGAAAACGCCGCGCGAAGTTTATCCCTCGCGCTATTCCCATTCAGCACATTTCAACCCGACGACATACGCACCGAGGTCATTTCTCGCCCGCGTCGTATCCGCGAACGCATGCCACAGCGCGGCGCGTCCCGCCAGCCACCGCTCATCCAAAACACTCTGATCATCCGCAGGCGTGTTGGGCATCACGCCGCAGATCAACTCCATCAAGGCGTCCAAAGCATTTCTATCCTCCCGCCTCTTAATGAGATCAACCAACTCTCTTGCTCTGTCCTGTGTAATCGGCAGGTTAGTCCAATGCCGGATAGGTTCCTCGAAACTCGGCTCTCGTTGCGGGCGGGACGGTACTTTCCCCGTGTTATCATCTTTTCGCATCAGTATCTCCTTAAGCATCAGGTACTGGTGAAGAGGGCTTACCAAGACGGCTATCTTCGGTAAGCCCTCGCCTTTTAAGTGGGCTCTCGCGCGGGAAACTCTAGCAGGATGACTATTGTAGGTCAAGTAAAACGATAGTAGCTTGGCTAGAGTTTTCAAGCATGAGTAAAAACGAAACAAAACTACTAAGCGTCAAACAAGCTGCCGCCGCTCTTGGTGTCAATCGGCAAAGGATCCAACAGTTAATTGAATCAAAGCGATTACCAGCAGAAAAAGTAGGCGCGTTTTACGTGATCCGAGAGATAGACCTTGAGCTTGTGCGGGAGCGCAAAGTAGGGAGGCCATCGAAGGCCAAAGCTGAGACAGATTCAAAGGCGAGTAAGAAAAGTGGCGGTAAGAAGCGAACAGTGAATAAGTAAATTTAGACGATAACAATTTAACCCAAGCATAAAACTGTAGGGGCAGCGGACGAATCCGCTGCCCCTAACAGTTTTGTCTAAAGTGCTTCCGGTTAAACGGCGACAACTTCCAGTGCGGGGTCAACTTCCTGTTGCACCATGCTCTCGATTGCCATGAGCGTGCCGGAGATGGAACTGGGGCAACTGCCGCACGCGCCCTGATACTTGATGGTGAGCGTGTTCTCTTTGAGGCCGACGATTTCGAGCCAGCCGCCGTCGCCTGCGAGCGCGGGGCGAATCTTCTCGTCGAGGATTTCGTTGATACGCAGGAGGCGTGGGTCGTCGCTCATCAACGCGCCGAGCGTGCCGCCGAGTGCGCCCGCTCCCGCCGCCGCTGCCGCTGCAACTGCGCCGCCCTGCGCCGCCTCGGCCGCGCGGATGGGCACGGCGAGTTTCGGCAACAGATCGTCCCAGTCTTCCGGCTCGGCTTTCTCCACGGTGATCATGCGATCCATGTAGAAGACGGAGACGACTCCGCCGACCTCGAACAGGGAGCGTGCGAGCGCGTCGTCTGCGGCGAGCGTGGGGCTGAGGAAGGAGCGCGCCGCGCCCGTCGTCACAGGCTCTTTCAAGATGAATTTGACGGCGTTCGGGTTCGGCGTCTCTTCGATACTATCAATCTTAGGCATTCTCTGATTCTCCAGGTAAAATTTGCTTCGTTTAGTCGCTGTTTAGATGCGCCGCAAGCGACGTGCGCGCCCCTAAAAAACGGGTGTCGAAATATTTATCTCGACGCACATTATACTTCTATTTGCGCCGCCGGACGAACCCGCAAAAACTGCGTAAATGTTTACAAAAACAGGGGCAAAACAGCTCATCATTAGGTTCCCTTGGCATCCGCATAAATCACGTTGATTGCGTGCGCGAAAATATTTTGACAGAAGCATTGTCAAATAAGCACGGAGGGTCTATATTTAAGTTCCTCGCTTGTCCCCCTTCACAGGTGAGACAAGTTGAGACGAGAGGCAGAGAGTAGCGAGGGCTTTCTGCCTCTTGCTATTTTCAGATGCTAGATGCTAGATGTCAGATGTTAGTTAGGCGTTAACTAACATCTGACATCTGACATCTAGCATCTTTCATTTTATGAACATCGGCATCACAGTCTATCCGACTTACGGCGGGAGCGGCATCGTCGGCTCCGAACTCGGCAAGGAACTCGCCAAGCGCGGGCACACCGTCCACTTCATCGCGTCTGCGCTCCCCACGCGTCTCACGGAGTTGAACGAGCGCGTGCGCTTTCACGAAGTCGAGATGATGTCCTACCCGCTCTTCGAGCACCAGCCTTACACGCTCGCGCTCGCCACGAAGATGGCGACCGTCGCCGAGACGGAACAACTCGATCTACTCCACGTCCACTACGCCATCCCGCATTCCATCAGCGCGATCCTCGCGCGCGAATCTTTGAAGCCGCACCGCCGCCTGCCCGTCATCACCACGCTGCACGGCACGGACATCACGCTCGTCGGCGCGGATCGCTCGTATCTTCCGATCACGCGTTACGGCATCGCGCAGTCCGACGGCGTGACGGCCATCTCGCATTATCTCAAACACGAGACCGAAGAGACGTTCGGCTATTCGCGGGTCGAAGTGATCCCGAACTTCGTCTGCGGCTCCGAGTACACGCGCCAACCGCGACCGGAACTGCGCGCCGAGTTGTCGCCCGCGGGCGAGCCGCTGCTCGTCCACGTCTCGAATTTTCGTCCGGTCAAACGCCCTGTGGATTGCGTGGAGATTCTGGCGCGCGTGCGCGAGCGGGGCGTGAATGCGCGGCTCGCAATGGTGGGCGACGGCAGCGAGCGCGGGCGCGCGGAGCACCGTGCGCGTTGTTTGAACGTGGAAAATTTTTGCACGTTCGTCGGCAAGCAGCCGCGCATCGTTGACTATCTCTCCGTCGCGGACGTGTTGCTCCTGCCTTCGGAGCAGGAGTCGTTCGGCTTGGCCGCGCTCGAAGCGATGGCTTGCGAAGTGCCGGTCGTCGCCTCGCGCGTGGGCGGCATCCCGGAAGTGGTGACGGACGGCGAGACCGGCTGCCTGAGCGCGGTCGGCGACGTGGACAAGATGGGCGCGGACGCCGCCGAACTACTCTCCGACGAGCCACGGCGACGCGCGATGGGCGCACGCGCACGCGAGTCTGCCCTCGCGCGTTACAACACAGACCTCGTCATCCCGCAATACCTCGAATTTTATGAACGCATCCTCGCCGCAACAGACCGTTGACGAAAAGAGCGAACCCTCGCTCGCAAACGAAGAGCGCGAATCGTCGCGCGCAGATGAAGCGTCCGAGTCGTCGCCGTCCGTTGATGAAGCGGGTGAAGCGTCGTCAACGGACGAGCGACCGATCCGCTACATCATCCAGAACCTCGAACGCGCCTACGGCGTGCCGCAGAACACGCGACGCTCCGACCCGCTCGACATGCTCATCGAGATCATCCTCTCGCAAGCCACGAGCGACACCAACAGCCGGCGCACCTTCGCCGCCCTCAAGCGTCGCTTTCCCACTTGGGACGCAGCCCTGCGCGCACGCGAATCCACCATCGCACGCACGATCCAGTCCGGCGGCCTCGCCAATCAAAAAGCGGCAGTCATCAAAAGTCTCCTCCGCCAGATCAAACAGGAGCGCGGCACGCTCGACCTCAGTTTCCTGCACGAACTCGCACTCGAAGAAGCGACCCGTTACCTCTCGCAATTTCGCGGCATCGGCCCTAAGACCATCGCCTGCACGCTCCTCTTCGCCTGCCACACGGAAGTCTTCCCGCTCGACACGCACATCTTCCGCATCCTCCGTCGCGTCGGCCTCATCCCCCAAAAATGCACCGACCGACGCGCACACGAAATCATGAACGGGCTTGTCCCGCACGGAAAATTCTACTCCTTCCACGTCAACCTCATACGCCACGGCCGCGCCCTCTGCCGCCCACGCGACCCACTCTGCGAACGCTGCCCCATCGTCGAATACTGCGACTACGGGCAAATTATTTTCCCTACGCTTCCGCGTGTCTAACTTTGCTATATCCGTAACCACACAGAGGACTCTCAAAAGAATCTCGCATCCGTGGCTGCTCTACACAATATTGATAGGAGCAGTTCTTCTCAGAATTCAATCAGCGAATGTCCTTATTCCATCTATTATTCTTTAGCTAACCCCATAGTAATCTCCGTAGTGTAATCCTAGCCTCCAGGTGTATGTGAGATTGAAGTCTTGAAGATTCACTAGCGTTGCTGCCTCTTCTTACTCTTTTCCTTTATGCAGATGATGCACATTTCGTAGCCGGCCGGACATTTTATCTAAGCCGGCCGGACATTTGAAAATCCGTTAATCTAAAATTACACTTGTGATATAAGAGGGGGCCGGGTGGACGTCGCTGAATCTATCTGATGTTTACACAGAGTGGCGCAAAACATGTTCATACCATCAGAATACTAGGGACTAGGGTTCACTACTTGCGGCTCACGGACGATACGATTCGCGCACGGTTTAATGGTCTATGCCGACTTTCGAAGTGGAAGGGTTCTATGGATTGCCTAAGATCTAGTGGTAAGTGATACCGACTGTAATTAAGTAAGAGAAAGTGCGGAGAGCGATTAGCTTGAGCAGTGGAACTACTGTAATAGATTAGTAAGGAGATACTTCAGTGAGTAAATTGGAGGGACTATTGGACGCAAGGAGTAGCGGTAAAGTTTTGGCAAAGGGGAAAGGCGCGGCTAAAGGAGGAAGGTTAAAGCCGCCTGTCGAGGAGCAGTCCGAAAATAGGCCGCGGCGGGGCCGTCCTTCGGGGAAGAGAAGTGACCCAGATTTTGTCGGCTTTACCACTTACATTCGTAAGCAAACACATCGCAGTGTTAAGCGAGCTCTGCTAGATGAACCTGACGAAAGAGAGTTGAGTGAGTTGGTCGAGGAACTACTGGCGACTTGGCTTAAATCGCAGCCAAAACATTGAGTGTCAGGAAAGCCGACTTCGGTAGCCGTCAGAGCCGGCGCAACCGCACTCTGGACAGTTGGATATTCAGACGTCTGAAATTCTATTTCATCTTAGAGCGCTCATTCTTTGTCGTAGAGATCTCGCCTGTTATCCCCGAGTAAAAACCAGAATGTGTAGACGGCCAGCGCAGTGCCGAAGGGGACGTTGAGCGCCGCCACCGCCGCCGATACCAACACGAATTTCCTCGCCCAAAGCTTCTGCTTCAGCATTCCGTAGCCCCCGACGATCGCCGGCACGGTGAAGAGAAGGGCAGCGGCGACGTAGACGGCTATCAAGGCGAGGGCGGCCACCCAGAACCATAGCTCCGGATCCTTGACGGTCTCGTTTGGACTGGTGGGGAATACCCATAACTCGATGACTGCCTTAAAGCCCGTGAAGATGGTAAACATCAGAAGCAATCCGATGGCGGAAGCGGCGGCCACGAAGCCATGGACGAGGTGGAGAATGGCGATCAGCCTGACGTGAGCGGATTTGTTCATGATGAGTATGTACCGGTCAACTTGTGAGAGGCATAAGAAAAGGTCTGCGCAAGAGCATATTGTCCGGGGCACTCGCAAGCGGTTGAGGTGACGATAGGTTACGGTGGCGGGCCGAGGCTGTGCTCTGGTATCTTCGGCAGCGCAACGCAATGACGGCACAGACGTTAATCTTCTTTTCTGCCGTCGACGGGGGCACTTCTTTGATAATTGATATTGCCAACCATGCCTGAAGCGGCTCGAAAAACTGCTGAATGAAGAGAGCCGCCGGAAGAGCCACGAATGGCAGTCTTCCGGCGAACATAGAGTTCAATTGCAGTTTAGGTTTAATTAGAACGGAAATCAAGAGTGTTCTAAAAGGCTGTTTCACGTGTGGACGATCCTTCAATGCCAGGAGGGCGTCCTGACATGGGAAGAGCCAAGCAATATCGTCCGACGAAACTAGCTCGGAAATTGCTCCACATCCGTAACACGCTCGACGGTGGACTCTCGCAGGACGATATAGTCTGGCGGTTGGGAATGACCGGAGATTTGAATCGAAATTACATTTCTTGCTTCGAGAGAGGGACAAGAGTCCCCCCACTCAACGTGCTGCTCGCTTACGCGCGAATCATCTCGATAACCGGGCGCGGCGAATTCCTCGAAGCGCTGATTGATGATGACATGGAACTGCCGGATAAATTGCCAGCGGCTCCGAAAAGGAAGGCATGAAGCGTATTCCTCCGTCTCGCGGCAATAGTTGAAGATGGCTTGATTTCTCCGCTCCTCACAGCGCAATTCATCCTTTACGAGTCGCTTGTTAGCCTGTTCCCTCGAAACATCCTGCCGAAAATTCTTGCACCTAATTAGACCTACGTGAGATAAGAGGTGAATCTCTATTCGGGATTTACTCAGCTCGCGCGAACAACGCGGCAGACGAACTCTTTAACAAACAAGCGTTGATACAAGGGCCAGCGATGAAGGCCATTGATTCATGAATTGACGATGGGCGGGATATGTAATGTCAGAACATCCACTGGTAGCACTTATTTACGAAGCCTTCGGCAAACAATTCGGCGACCTCCTGCTTGTCGGTTACGGGAGAGAGACAACGGAGCAGGAAGCATCCTTTGAATTTACCGAGATGGGAGGAGAGGGCACTGACTCATGGATTGTGGAAGTCAGTGCACGTCCACTGCCCGGCGGGAAGGAGCCGCTGGTGCTGGCCGCGCTCCTGAAGTTTTTACTGCTCCGAATTGATCTGGACAACGAGAGGCATGTCTCGCCCAGCCTCGAGTTCAACATGCAGGCGTTGCTCGAAGAGGTGGGCCGCGACGGCACGCTCATGTCGGCGGCGCAGGCTGAGGAGATTATCGACAGGTACGTGAAGATCTCTTACGTTCGTAACTCGCAACCGCAGGAGGGTGAGGTCAACCCGGGAGAGCGGATGAAGGGGCAGTACCGGCTCGTAGTTGGTTACACGACGCTCACCTATAAGGATGAGGGCGATGAGCGACGCAGGCGGCTGGTGGACCGTGTAGACCTCATCCCGGACCTCGTGGAGGGACTTAAAGGTGGAGAGATAATGTTCGCGGGGATGAAACTCGGCGAACGACAACCTGGTAAACCGTTCCCCGATTCCCCGTTTACGTCCATCCTTTAGCTGCCTACCAGCCTTGACGCTCTGAAGTCGCCGTTCCCATCTCACCCTGAAAACTTGAATCTCAGTTAATGGTCAGTACTTCCTGCAAGCGAGTGGTATAGCGTGGCGAGCGTTTCTCGACCTTGGTGCGCCAGTTGCCATCCGGGTTCGCCGTTGCGAAGCGGACGGTGTCCCGACCCCACTTGCGGTTGATCTGATCTACTGCGACCATCACCTGCCTGAACCTCTCGGCACGCTCGTCCCCAAACATGCGCAGCGTGAGCTGGTCTGCAGGCGACAGGCTGTTGAGCATCACGCCCGCCTTCCGGTAGTTGAACCCTTCACGGAATATCCGCTCTAGCGCGTCCAGGGCGCAGCGCATGATCTCCTGAGTCGAATCGGTCGGATAAGCGAGCGTGTGCGTGCCAGCGTTGAAGTACTGCGGCCCGTCGGCGTGTCGGTCTGTGTGCACGAAGACCGTCACCACCCCGGCGGCGAGTTTCCCACGACGCAGTTTCTCGGCCACTCGTGTCGCGTAATAGGCTATGGCTTCCCTTAAGTCAGAAAGCGACGGAGTGCTCCGTCCGAATGTGCGCGAGCAGGTGAGCGACTTCTTCGAGGGCGGGCACGATTCGAGCGGCAGGCAACTCACGCCGCGCAACTCCATCACGACGCGCGCCCCGACCACGGTCATCGCCTGACGGGCCCAGCGGACATCCACATCCCTCAGTTGCAGCGCAGAGAGGATACCCTTCTGCTTCAAGAGCTTCGAGTAGGCTGGGCCGACGCCCCAGACTTCCTCCACAGGTGTGCGTCGGAGTGCCACATCCTTGTAGGGCGAACCAGTCAGGTCGATGACTCCTCCGGCCTTCTTCGACGTCTTCGCCAGGTGGTTCGCCAGCTTAGCCAGCGTCTTTGTCTCGGCGATGCCGATGGTGACGGGCACTCCCGTGTCGTGCCTGACCCGCTCCCTGATCTCGCGCCCCAACTCGCCGACAACACGCGGGGTACCATACCGGCAGCCGCCGAGCAGCATGAAGGCTTCGTCTATCGAGTAGATTTCAACATCTGGCGTGAAGGACTGCAGGACGCCCATTACTCTCTGGCTCATGTCGCCGTAGAGGGCATAGTTCGACGAGTAAACATTGATGTCGTTGGCTTCGACCAGGTGCCTGATCTTGAAGAGCGGCACGCCCATCGTGATGCCAAGGGCTTTCGCCTCCTGCGACCTGGCTACCACGCATCCGTCGTTGTTCGAGAGCACGACCACCGGGCGGCTCGTGATTTTTGCATCGAAGACGCGCTCACACGAGACGTAGAAGTTGTTGCAATCGACTAAGGCGAAAGCCTGCTGCATACCCACTTCCTAATGCGGCGAGATGGAATACACGACGCGCCCCCAGACCTGGAAGTCCATCCCCTCCGTGATCTCGATCGGCGCGTACTGCTCGTTCTCCGAGAGGAGGCGGATTCGACCGTCATCGCCCATGGAGAGGCGCTTGACACACAGCTCGTCGTCGATGCGCGCGATGATGATGTGACCATCGAGGGCTTCGACCGCGCGGTCAACGACGAGCATGGCGCCGGGCATGATGCCTGCGCCAACCATCGAGTCGCCCGTGACCTTGACGTAGAAGGTCGAGAGCGGGTGCTTGATGAGATCACGGTTGAGATCGATCCTGCCCTTGACATAGTCCTCCGCCGGAGAAGGGAATCCGGCGGGCACGCGGCACATAATCAACGGGCGCGACCACCTCATCCTCCTGTCCGGCAGATATACCCCCGTGACCGAATCATCCATCCGAAATATCCTCTTCAGTAAGTGTACAATAGCTGCAACAACATTTAACACACAGGACAAAGGATAGTCTATAATTATCTGCACGGAGGGACGACAAGATGTGCGGACGATTTGCCCAGCGGAGTGATCCGAAGCGGCTCGCTAAGGAGTTCAAGGTGGCGGAAGTACCGCAGGTCGAGGCGCGTTACAACATCGCGCCGACGCAGGAGATTCTCGCCGTGCGGGAGTTAGCGGACGGGCAGGAGATGTCCTTCTTTAAGTGGGGGCTCGTGCCTTCATGGGCGAAGGACGTGTCGATGGGAGCGCGGCTGATCAACGCAAGGAGCGAGACGGTTCAGGAGAAGCCTTCGTTCCGCGATGCGTTCAAGAAGAGGCGCTGCATCATCCCGGCGGATGGTTTCTATGAGTGGCAGAGGACGGGAGGCAAAAAGCAGCCCTTCTTCTTCCGGATGCGTGACGAGTCTCCGTTCGGCTTCGCCGGGTTGTGGGACAGATGGCAGGACGGGGAGGGGAAGGCGATAGAGTCATGCACTATCTTGACTACCGGGGCGAACGAAGTCCTCAGACCCGTGCATGACCGGATGCCAGTGATCCTGCATCCCGAGGAATACGCTTTGTGGCTGGGTGGCGAGGAGCGACAGCGAGGACTGTTGACGGATCTGTTGCGACCTTATCCGGCTGAAGCGATGGTTGGTTACCCGGTGAGCCCTCTGGTCAACAGCCCGCGCAATAAGGGAGCAGAGCTTACTGCCGAAGTGCCACTCAACTCCGCTTGATGAAGCGCGGCGTGTAACGGGAGGATCTTGTTTTTGGAGTCGAGCGGACAGGGGATAAAGTATAAACCGTATATATAGTTTATACAGAGAGACGGGCACGATGAGGGGTAATAAATGGAGGAAATTCGAGAGACTTGCCGCCGCCATCCGTAATGCTGAACAGAACGGGGTGCCGGTTAAGTGGAACACCCGCATTGCCGGGTACCGGTTCGATGCCGCCGTCAGCCCCGGTTACCGGCATAGGGAATACCTCATCGTCGTCAATTGCGTTGAGGGCAACACGCCCGTCACGGCGGCGCGGGTTAAGAGTTTTGCCAAGATGGTGGAAGCCGCAGGCGCGCACCTCGGGATCTTGGCATCCTCATCAGATTATTCTCAGGACGCATTCGAACTGACTGCCAAGCACTCCGTTGCCTTACTGAACGGGAAGACTCTGAATGAGATGTCAGAACGGCAGTTGATTGATACGTTCAAACTCGCGTTGAGTATTTACGACT
>DASYMM010000069.1:0-3688 GCA_036009085.1 Pyrinomonadaceae bacterium
CGCAAGTGCGCGCCGCTTTTTCCCTCCTCCGTCAATTGCGGCAACTTGTTTTTGAACTTGCCCAACACACACGCGGGCATGAAACCTTCTTCGGCGCGCATCATCAGCGCGACCGACTTCAACTTGAATTGCACGCGCAACTTTTCGAGCGCGCTCTGGCAGGCATCCAGCAACTTCAGACCGGGCGGGAAATTGACGCCGCTCGCGCGTTGCATTTCCCCTCCACGCGATTCGACGCCCGACGCCTCGCGCGCCTGTTCCTTAAACTCGCTTTTATTAGTCGCGCCGCCGGTGCTGTCGCGGCTCACGCTCGCCTTTACCGCGACTTCCGCGAGTTGCGCGGCGAGTTCGTCGAGATGATGGCGCGAGGAGAAGATGACGTTGCGGAAGAGTTCGGTCGAGAGCAGTTCGCGTAAGTCGCCGTGGCGGAAACGCTCGGCGAGTTCGCGGTAATCCGCGCTTGAGAGAAACGCCCGCCCGCCGATGACGGCGAGCGGGCGCGCGGCGTCCAGCCCGACGGACATGGCGAAGCAATGAAGTCCGGCGTGGCAGCGATAAAAGGTGGCTTCTCCGGCCTCGTGCGCGCGCTGGAAGGCCACGCCGCAATAGGGGTCGCAGAGGTGCGCGTGCGTCGGCGAGCTTTGAAAAGCGTGGCAGATGGAGTTGTTGTTGGAGATGGCGAGTTGGGGCGGTTGGTGGCCTTCCACCAGCAGGATCGAGAGATCGGTCTCAGCCGCGACGGATGCCTGCACGCGCTCCCACTCCTGGAGCGTCGGCAGTTCCTCGTTCTGGAATTTGGCACGCTCGGTTGCGGCAGACTTTTCCATGCTGAATCCGTTTGCGTTGCGGGTGTTCCCGTTGCGTGGTAGGGGGCGAGTTTTGAGTGTGCAGTCCGGCTGCTAAGGCATAGAGTGCCATAATTTACCGAACAACACGGGGTCGGGCTGATGAGCGCAACCCCTTTCAGCAGTATAAGTGCCCCGCTGCCAAGAGACAAGTATATTCTAGAGAAAGATTTAACCGCGGCCTGTTAAATCATCGCCCAAACGAGGAGATAGTGTCTCAGGACTCCACCTGTAAACGACGAATGGACGCGCTTTTTCAGTAGTGTTCTAAATTGAATTGAACTCTCCGCGTCACCTCTGCGGCTTGGCTCTGCGTCTGCGGCGGTGAGTGGTTGATTAACCAGCCTTCACCGCCGCAGACGCAGAGAGACCCGCCGAGGAGGCGCAGGGGAAAGCTGAAATGAGGACACTACTGCTTTTTCACGTTCCGGCAAATTGCGCGGGATTTTTCAGACCGGGCGCGTCGCGGTCTGCCACGCGCTCGATGTCCGGTTCGACGGGGCTGATGCGGATACAGGCGGCAAAGCGCGCCGGTTTGATCTCCGCGAGCACGGGCACGACCTCGCGGCACGCGCGGACGGCGTAGGGGCAGCGCGTGTGAAAACGGCAGCCGGGCGGCGGGTTGATGGGCGAAGGCACGTCGCCCGCGAGCACGATGCGCCGACGTGCGGCTTCGCGCGCGGGGTCTGCGTGCGGCACCGCCGAAATCAGGGCTTTCGTGTAAGGCATCAACGGCTCGTCATAGACGCTTTTGGCCGCGCCGAGTTCGACCAGTTTGCCGAGATACATGACGGCGATGCGGTCGGAGATGTGGCGTATGGCGCGTAAATCGTGCGAGATGAACAGATACGTGAGGTTGCGTTCGCGGCGGAGGCGTGCGAGCAGGTTCATGATCTGCGCCTGAATCGAAACGTCGAGCGCGGAGATCGGTTCGTCTGCGACGATGAACTCGGGGCTGGCGGCGAGGGCGCGCGCGATGCCGATGCGCTGGCGTTGGCCGCCGGAAAAGTCGCGCGGGTAGCGTCCGGCGTGGCGCGCACTCAAGCCCACCGTCTCCAACAACTCGCGCACGCGCTCCGCACGCTCCCGCCCACGCGCGAGACGAAAAGTTTCGATTGGCTCGGAGACGATCTGCCCGACGGTCATGCGCGGGTTGAGCGAGGCGTAAGGGTCTTGAAAGATCATCTGCATGTGCCGCCGCACGCGGCGCAACTCGCGCGGCAACAGATTTGTAAGCTCATGCCCGCGAAAAAAGAGCTGCCCGCCCGTCGTCGGCGAGAGCCGCAGGAGCGCGCGACCGAGTGTTGACTTGCCGCAGCCCGATTCCCCGACCAGCCCCAGAGTCTCCCCGCTCATGATCTCGAACGAGACGCCGTCCACGGCCTTCAACACGCCTTCGCCGCCGAGCGCAAAGTGAACTTTGAGTTCGCGCACAGAGACGAGCGGCGCGTCCGTCGCCGCCGCATTTGTCGCCGCCGCATCCGGCGAGAGCGACGGCGACGGCGACGCTTCGGCAGGAGGATGCGTTGTGTCGTCGTGCGCGCTCATGCTTTGCTTTCGTTCGTCTGTGCGAAGACTTCTGCGGCGAAGTGGCAGAGAGAAGAGTGTTCGCGTGTGAGTTGGACGTAGGGCGGAAACTCGCGTCGGCAGATGTCTTCGGCGCGTTCGCAGCGCGGGGCGAAGGGGCATCCGTCGGGCAGGCGCGAAACGTCCGGCGGCAGACCCGGAATCTGGTAGAGCGAGCCCTGCGACGACTGCGGATCGGGCACGGAACGCAGCAAGGCTTTCGTGTAAGGATTGGCCGGGCGCGCAAACAACTCGCGCGTCGGAGCCTCTTCAAAAATCTTCCCCGCGTACATCACGAGCACGCGATCCGTCATCCCTGCGACGACTCCCAGATCGTGCGTGATGAGAATGACGCTCGCGTTCGTCTTCTCTTTCAAGCTTTTGATGAGGTCGAGAATCTGCGCCTGAATCGTCACGTCGAGCGCGGTGGTCGGCTCGTCAGCGATGAGGAGTTCGGGCTGGCACGAGAGAGCCATCGCGATCATCACGCGCTGCCGCATCCCGCCGGAGAATTCGTGCGGGTAGCTCTCGGCGCGCACCGCCGCGTCCGGGATGCCGACCGTTTCGAGCATGCGGAGGGCGTGCGCGTGCGCCTCACGTTTCGTGTGTTGCAGGTGCAGTTGGGTGATCTCCATCAACTGCCTTGAGACGCGCATGAAGGGATTGAGCGAGGTCATCGGGTCTTGAAAGATCATGCTGATGCGCCTGCCGCGAATTTGCCGGACGGCTCGCAGCGGCAGCGACAGGATATCCTGCCCGTCGAACACGACTTCGCCACGGAGAATTTTCCCCGGCGGCTCAGGGATGAGCCTGAGCAGAGAGAGGCTTGTGACGGACTTTCCCGAACCCGATTCGCCGACGATCCCCAGAGTCTCGCCGCGACGCAGCTCGAAACTCACGCCGTCAACCGCCTTCACCACTCCGTCTTCGCTCCCGAAATAGGTGCATAAGTTTCTGACGGACAGAAGCGGTGCGGCGTGGCTCATCAGATGTATCTATACCGATTTGGTTAATGATGCGAACAGGAATTTATAGCCGGTGGCGATTCAGCGTCACGAGAAAACTTTCAACGCAGAGGCGCGGAGCCGAGCCGTAGAGAACCGCCAAGAAAACTATTTTTGTGACGCTCTGCGCCGCCCCTGCGTAAACTCTGCGCCTCTGCGGTGAGTGCTTTTCTCTAGAGCAACAACACGCCTAGCGGTTGCTGACGATGCGGATGGGCGTGTCGCGTTTCGGCGGTTGCCAGTTCGTTTCGATGCGGACGTGTTGCAGCGAAG
>DASYMM010000070.1:0-3361 GCA_036009085.1 Pyrinomonadaceae bacterium
TCATTGATCCGACCACGGCCGAAAAAACAGTGACGAGTGACGAGTGACAAGTGACGAGCCGGAACCAAGACAAGTTGAAAGACAGGTTTTGTCTTCTGCTTTGACTCGTCACTCGTCACTAGGGAGAGGATATGAGCACAGAAGTTGTGATGCCGCAGATGGGCGAGTCCATCGCCGAGGGCACGATTACGCGTTGGATGAAGCAGGTGGGCGAGCGTGTGGAGCGCGACGAGCCGCTGTTTGAGATTTCGACCGACAAGGTTGACGCGGAGATTCCCAGCCCTGCCGCCGGGACGCTCATCGAGGTCTTGTTCAAAGAGGGCGAGACGGTCGAAGTGAACAAGGTCGTCGCCTACATCGGCGCGGAGGGCGAGACCACCGCCGCTGCTGCACCGACCGCTGCGAGCGCGCCTGCTACCGCCGCGCCTGCTGCTACCGCCGCACCCGCCGCGCAAGCCGCCGTCGAATCCGCGCCTCCGCCGACACCTCCCGCCGCTACGGCTGCACCCGCGCAGGCGTCCGCTCCGGCGCAGACCGCCGCCGCGTCTCCGACACAGCAGGCCGCCGAAGTCGCGGGCAGGAGTTACGACGCGGAGCGTCCGGGAGCGAAAGCGCAAGGCCAGTCGCTCGCGTCCACGGAAGACGCGGGGAACGGCGGCGCGCAGACGGTAGACGCTACGGCGACGACCGGCGCAAACGGCGGCGCACAGTCGGTCGAGGATTTGCGACGCACGAAGTCCAGCCCGCTCGTGCGGAACATCGCGCGCGAACACAACATAGACATCACACGGCTCGAAGGCACGGGGATGAGCGGCCGCGTCACGAAAAACGACATCCTCAGTTTCATCGAATCCGGCGCGCAGCAACCGCAGGCGGAAGCGCGTGCGCCGCAACCATCGCAGCCCGCGATACAAGCGCCGCCCGCGCAAGTTCCGCACGTGCAACCGGGCGTGGGCGACCGCGTCGAGCCGATGACCTTGATGCGCAGGAAGATCGCCGAGCACATGATCATGTCGCAGAACACGTCCGCGCACGTCGCGACAGTTTATGAGATCGACATGACGCGCATCGCCAAACTACGCGACCGACACAAAGCGGAGTTCCAGCAGCGCACCGGCACGAAGCTGACCTACATGCCGTTCATCTTTCAGGCCATCACGAACGCGCTGCGCAAGTTCCCGATCTTCAACTCGCAGGTGTCGGGCGATCAGATCGTCTATAAGCAGGACATCAATCTCGGCATGGCCGTCGCGCTCGACTGGGGCTTGATCGTCCCCGTCATCAAGCGCGCGGACGACCTCTCTATCTCCGGCCTCGCACGCGCCGCAAACGACTTGGCCGACCGCGCGCGCAACAAGCAACTCAAGCCGGACGAGGTGGCGGGCGGCACGTTCACCATCACGAATCCCGGCGTCTTCGGCGGACTCTTCGGCACGCCGATCATCAATCAACCGCAGGTTGCCATCCTCGGCATCGGCACGATTGAGAAGCGCGCTAAAGTTATGACCACGCCCGAAGGCGACGACTACATCGCCATTCGCCACATGGCCTACTTCGCGCTCTCCTTCGACCACCGCATCATTGACGGCGCGGACGCCGAACGCTTCCTCGCCTACGTCAAGGAGTTGCTCGAAGCCGGTCAGTTCTCGGTTTAAGGCATACGGGAAAGGGTAAGGGGTCAAGGGAAAGGGAAGCGGCGAGTTGCGGCGGAGATGTGATGGCGACGCTCATTTTGATGTGTGGTCTGCCGGGTTCGGGCAAGACCACGCGCGCCAGAGAGCTTGAACTGGAACGCCATGCGCTGCGCCTGACGCCCGACGAATGGATCGCGAGGCTCTATGGCACCGGCCTCACGCTGCCGACGCTCGATTGGTGCCGCGACCCTGTGGAAACAGTGCAGTGGGCGGTGGCCGAGCGTGCGCTCGGTCTCGGCGTCAACGTGATCCTCGACTTCGGCTTCTGGTCGCGGAGCGAGCGTGAAAACTTTCGCGCGCGTGCTGCCGCTCTCGGCGCGCGCTCCGAGGTACACTTCTTAGACGCGACGCGCCCCGTGCTGCTGGCTCGCCTCGCCGCACGCAACGCAGACTTGCCCGCCTACACCTTCCCTGTCACGGAGACGCAACTCGATATGTGGTGGAACCTGTTCGAGCCTCCGACAGAGGATGAACTCAAGCGCGAGAGTTGAGTAGTGTCCACGTTTCAGCTTTCCTCTGTGTCCCCTCTGTGTCTGCGGTGGTGAGTTGTAAGCACAAGCACTCACCACCGCAGACACAAAGGGGGCACAGAGAGTTCAAATCAATTAGGACGCCGCCAAGAGTTGAGGTTTGCTTCTTCGTCGTTCGCTTGGGCAATGGAGCATTTAGCAACATGCCCATCACGTTTTCCCTTTCCCCTCTGACCCTCTCCCCGCTTGATTTGTTGCGATCACGTGGCGATCAAATTCTAAATCGGTTGAGCGCAACCGAAACGCGCGTTTTCGCCATCTACTAACTTGACTCTACCAATCTCTTTGAAGAGAATCGCACACGGATTCAGGGAAACCAAAAACATTACCTCGCGTGAGTTTGGTTAGTACGGTTCGACGTGGGCGCGCCCGACATCAAGCGTCCGGTGCGCCGCGGCCTGTGGTGGCTGCGCGCGCATTTTCTTTGTCGGGCTGGTTAGAGCACAGTCGCAGCAGCAACAGGCTAAAATTTTATCACTCAGCTAAGTGGGAGAAAGAAACAATGAGCGTGAACAAGTCGCAGAGATTCCAAGTGTCAACCATCGCCCTCGCCCTCGTTTTATCGTTGGCCTCCGCAGCCTTCGCACAGACCGGCAGCCAGCGCACGAGCGCAGACGCGCGCAGCGTCGCCAACGGCCAGAAGATGACCGTCAAAGGCGTCGTCACCAGCCGCGACATTGACGCCGACACTTTCGTCGTGCAGGACGCAAACGGCGTCAACACCACCGTCCGCCTGACCGACCGCACGAGCGTCAAGTCCAAGGGCGGCTTCTTCGGCGGCGGCTCAACCTACGGCCCCTCGAACATCCTGCGTGGCCTCAACCTCGAAGTCGAGGGGCGCGGCGACGCTTCGGGCAATCTCGTCGCGGAGAAAGTTCGCTTCGGGAGCACGGATTTGAGAGTGGCGCAGTCAATTGAGGCGCGCGTCGATCCGGTCGAAAACCGCGTCGGCACCGCGGAGAATCGCATCGGTCAGGTCGAGCAGAATTCGCAACGCCTGTCAGGCCAGTTGGATGAACTCGCCGCCGTCTCGAACGCGGCGCGCGGCGGCGCGAAGGCCGCGCAGGAATCAGCCGACGCCGCCATCGCGGGCGTCAACGTGACGAACGAACGCATCAGCGCGCTCGACGACTACGT
>DASYMM010000071.1:0-4428 GCA_036009085.1 Pyrinomonadaceae bacterium
GGTGCGCGACCACAAGCCGGGGCGCACGTCGCGCACGGATCGCATAGATCGTTTCGTCACGCACAAATTCTTCGGCCCCTTGATCCTGCTCCTGGTGATGCTCGTCGTCTTTCAGACGATCTTTTCTTGGGCGCAACTGCCGATGGATTTGATTGACGGCGGCTTCGGCAAACTCGGCGAACTCCTGCGCGCCTCGATGCAGCCCGGCCTGCTGACGGACTTACTGGTTGACGGCGTGATCGCGGGCGTCGGCGGCGTGCTCGTCTTTTTGCCGCAGATTTTGCTGCTCTTCTTCTTCGTCTCGCTGCTCGAAGATAGCGGCTACATGGCGCGCGCGGCTTTTCTGATGGACAGGCTGATGCGCGGCGTCGGGTTGCACGGCAAGGCTTTCATGCCGCTCCTGAGCAGTTTCGCGTGCGCCATTCCGGGCATCATGGCGACGCGCACGATTGAGAATCCGAAGGACAGGCTGGCAACTATACTGATCGCGCCGTTTATGAGTTGCTCGGCGCGTCTGCCTGTTTACACTTTGATGATCGCTGCGTTCTTCACGGGGCAGAGAAAGATTTTGGGCGTGTTGTCGGTCGGCGTGCTGATCATCATGGCGATGTATTTGTTGGGGATCGTGGTGGCGGTCGTGGTCGCGTGGATTTTGAAGCACACGATCTTGAAGTCGCCGCCGCCGCCGCTCGTGCTCGAACTGCCGCCCTATCGCACGCCGAACTTCTTCAACGTGCTGCAAACCATCTACGCGCGCTCCCTGATGTTCGTCAGGCGCGCGGGCACGGTCATCCTCGCCATCTCGATCTTGCTCTGGGCGCTCGTCACATTTCCGCGCATGGACGCGGCGACTAAAGTTGCGGGCACCGACCAATCAGCAGTCGCAACAACGGCGACGACATCAAGCCCGACGGATGAACGTGCGACGACCGCCAAACGCGAGGAGACGGTGCAGCCAGCCGCCGGGGCGTCGAACGTGGCCGAGGCGGTGGACGGCGACGAGGGCGAGCAGATTCGACAGAGCTACGCCGGGCGTCTCGGCCACTTCATCGAACCGGCGATTGCGCCGCTCGGCTTCGACTGGAAGATGGGCATCGGCCTCATCGCTTCGTTCGCCGCGCGCGAAACGCTCGTCTCGACTCTGAGCATCGTCTATAACGTCGGCGCGGATGCGACGGAAGAGTCTGACACACTGATCGGGGCGGTGAGAAACGCGCGGCGCGCGGACGGCACTCCGGCGTGGACGCCGCTCGTCGCCGTCTCGATGATGGTCTTCTTCGTGCTGGCCTGCCAGTGCATGTCAACCATCGCCATCGTGCGGCGCGAGACGAATTCGTGGCGTTGGCCGCTCTTTATGGTGAGCTACATGCTCGTGCTCGCTTACGTCGCATCGTTCATCACGTATCAGGGCGGGCGGCTGTTGGGATTCAGTTAAGCGTATGTTTTCGGATTGGCAGACCATCGCCGTGTGGGTCATCATCCTAGGCGCGCTCGCCTACGTCGGGCGTCGCGGGTGGGAACGCGTGCGCTCGTTTCAGGCGGGTGGGAAGTCCGAGTCTGCGTGCGCGAGCGGGTGCGGAAGTTGTGGCGATGAAAGACCGGCGGCGACGAAGACGAGGCCGCAAAACGTTCTCGTCCAGCTCACCAGCAGCGCGGGAAGCGCAACGGGGCGACAGCGCAAGCCTTAGAGCGGTTTCGCAACGGTGTACGGCAGGCTGACAGCCTGCCGCCGGTACGGTGCGAGCGGCAGGCGGCCGGAATAGAAGCGGCCTTTCGAGAAGTTTTTCGACTTCTCGCAAGGCCGCTTCGCATTGAAGGCAGAGCGCGAACGCGTCGTTCACATCGCTTCTGCCGTGAGTTTTCGACGTGTGGCAACTAGCGCGGCAACTAACGAGATTGCCACGCGGGTTTCGTATCGTGCCCGCTGCTGTTCGTTAGTTGCACGGGCTGTCTTGCCCCGTGCGCGTTGGCGACGAAGATGTCGTCGTTCCCGGTTCCGTTCCACGCGTCATAACCGCTTGCGTAGACCACCTTCAAGGCGTCGGGCGACCACGCAGGCCATGTGTTCGTCGTAGGATCGGTTTCGTCGAAAATCGTCATCTCGCCGCCGTCGGGATTGATGGTGTAGAGCGCGCGGGTGCTTTCTCCATCAGTCCCTAGTTGGTAGCTGAAAGTGTACAGGTCGTGCACATAGATGATCTTGGAGTTGTCGGGCGACCACGCCGGTTGTCTGTCGTTTATGATCGCGTTCCCCGTGCTGACCAGCACCTCCGGCGCATTCTGTTGGCCGCTGCCGTCGGCATTCATCACGTAGATCAAGGTGTAGTTTGCGCCGAGGTAGCAGGCACAACCGGCCATCGGGTTATTACAACAGAAGTCGTAATTGGTGTGGGCATAGACGAGCTTCGACCCGTCGGGCGACCAGGCCGGATTGTTGTCCTGGCCGAGGTCTTCCGTGAGTCGGACTTCGTTCGTGCCGTCGGCGTTCATCACGTAGATGTCGTCTTGGATGACGGCGTTGTTGATGTAGTAGGACGGCGGGTCCGGGCAGAACTTGCTCAGACAATTCGGCGGTGGCGGCGGCTGGACGACCATGCGCGTGAAGGCGATCTTCGTCCCGTCGGGTGACCACGTCGGCTCCGTGTCTATGTCGTTGTTGTAGGTGATTTGCGTCACGTTCGAGCCGTCGGCGTTCATCACGTAGATTTCGTCGTCGCCGCCGTCGCGGGTGCTCGAAAAGGCGATCTTCGTGCCGTCGGGCGACCAGGCGGGGTCTGTGTCATTCCCCGGATGGTTCGTGATATTCGTCTGCGCCGTGCCGTCGGGTTCCATCGTGTAAATCTCGTTGTTGCCGTCGCGGTCGCTGACGAAGGCGATCTTGCCTCTGGCCGAGGGCGGGACGGCGCGCGCCCACCAAGTACCCCAACGGCCTGAATCCGTGCCCGTCCCCACGGGCTGCATCGCGTACTCCTGAATCGTCCAGAAGTCGCGGTCGTTCGACGGGTCAACCTGCGTGTTACTGTAGTTGCCCCAGCGATTGCGCGCGCCGCCGAGAGTCTTTTCGTAGTAGCCTTCCCCGGCTTTGTAGATGACGGGTTCGCGCAGCGTGCCCGCCGGATCGCTCGCGGCGCGGAAAGCGTAACCGGCAGAAGCGAAACTGTCGGAAGAGAACTGCGAGAAGCCTATCAAGAGGCTGTTCTCACGATTCACGGAGAGCGACGGGTAGGCGTACCAGTTGCCGCCGTTCGTCTGCGTGGCCGTGGGGTCTTCGACGCGCCCGCCCTGCAAGAAGGTGCCGCTCGCGTTGGCCTGCACCCACTGCGCGGCGGTGCGGTCAATCGTCTCAGGCGTGCGCCCTGCGGGCAAGCCCACAGTCTGGCTGAAATAGACAGAGCCGTTGCGATAGACCATGTTCAGGATGCGACTGTCGCGACTGTCAATCTTGCGCGTGCCCGAACCGTTCGGCTCCGGCGCTTGCGGCAGGATGTCGCCGCCCGGCGCAGTCCAGGGGCCGAGGGGGTTGGTTTTCGTCACAGACTGCCGCAGCGCGGGCGCGGCGGGCGTGCCGACCATGACGAAGAAGAAATAGGTCGCCGTCGGAACGCCCCCCACGGTGGTTGACGAACTCCCGTGTGAAGCGAGATAGCCTTCCGTCACCGTGGGCGAATAGCTGACGGCGGGTTGCATGTTGAAGCCGCCCTGTCCGGCCGTGATGTTCTGGAAGTAGCGCGAAATGCCGAGGAGATTGCCGCTGCGCGCCGTCGCATAGTCAATCGCGAGCACGCGGCCTTCGGCAAACGCGCCGGTGCTGTTCAAGTGCATGTTGACCGCTATCGTGATCCAATTCTTGTTGAATCCGATGCTCGGAAAGTCTGCGAACCGCGTGTTGTTCGCGTCGGCATCGAAGCGCGCGAGATAGTAGAGACCGTTCGGGTCGGAGGTTTGCGAGACGCCGATGAGGATGGACGAATTCGCCGTCGCCCTGTCGCAGACGGCGGTGAGAATCCAGCGGTTGTTATAAGGATCGTAGAGCGTCTTCGGGTCGTAAGGGTTGTTTGCGCCCGTCGCAGCCCAGAAGCCGCCAATCGACACGGTGCTGATGACGGCTCCCGTCACCTTGTCCTGCACCTGATAATTCGTGTTGAGCGTGGACATCACTTTGTCGAGGCCGGCCGCGCCGTGCGTGTCGGGCGGGATGACGCCGCCGTCCGGCTGCGCCGGAAAATTGTTCATCGCAAGCGGCGCAGGTTCGGCTGACGACTGTTCGGGCAGCCCGCCGCCTCCCGTCTCTTCCTGTTCCAAGATTCCCCAGCCTTCGGATGAGCCGGAGCTTCCCGTTTCGGGTTCGGCGGGCGCGCCCGGCTCTGGAATTGTCGAGGGCGTTGACGGACTGCCGCCCCCGTTCTCTTCCGCCTCCGCCTGATCCGC
>DASYMM010000072.1:0-24107 GCA_036009085.1 Pyrinomonadaceae bacterium
CACGCCGCCGGTTGCGCCGCCGTATTCGGCCTCGAAACCGTTCGTCTTGACCTGAATCTCCTTGACGAACTGGAACGGGATATTGTTATTGATGTTCAGGTTGCCGGTACGGAAGTTGGTCACTTCCTGGCCGTCAATGATAAAGGTGTTTTCCGAACCCGATGCGCCGTCAATCTGGAAGCCGCCGCTCGCGGGTTCGTTACGGACAGACGGAGCCACTTGCAGGAGGCTTGCGAAGTTTGTGCCTTTCGGCAGCAACTCCGCGACCTGCGCGGTGATGTTGGTTTGAATTTTGTTGTCGGTCGGGTCAATGGCGATGGCGTCCGAGGTGACGGTCACGGTCTCGGAGACGCTGCCGGCAGTGAGAGAGAAGTTCACGGGCGTCGTCTTGCCGAGGACGACTTCCACGCTCGGTACGGTCGCGCCGCTAAAACCGGAGATGGAAGTGGTCGTCACGGAATAGAAGCCGGGCGGAATTTCGAGCACGCGGAAGAAGCCGCTCTCGTCCGTGGTCGCGGTGCGGGTAAACCCGGTCGTGGCGTCGGGACGCGCGCCCTCTGTGCGCCCCACGCTGTTAATCGTCACGGTCACGCCCGGCACAGCCGCGCCCGTCGGGTCGGTGATCGTGCCTTCGATGCGCCCGGTCGTCTCTTGCCCGAAGGCAAGCGCGGTGAGGCAGAGCAGGAAGGTGACGCTGGCGATCACCTCTCTAAATTTCTTTGTCATCACTATCATAGTTCCTCCACATCAATAGTCCTTGAAACCTGAGTCGCCGAGCGCACATCGCTCAGGACTTCTTGAATCCAAAAAATTGAACCGTTTGGCTATTACACGCGCTTACCGCAACAGCAACCGCATGAGTTGTGACGGGTAAGCATCACCTCTAGAGGCAACCTGTGAGCCACCGTTGCGGCTCAAGGCGCAAAGTCGGAGCAACTCGTTGATGTGACGAAGGAAACTTTTTTGCGGGTTGGCGGGTCGCCTTGATGTCTCGTGTTTGCAGATACGAGGGATTGAAAATCCGGCTCGCAGCCTCCGAAAAAATAGTCGAACTTCAAATTTTTGCATTGAGGCTGCGCCCCGCCTCCGGCCTCTGCGAGCGGCTTGAGGATTACATGTCTATGTATAAAAATTCAGATATTTGAAGTGAACATGCTGTTAGTTTGTGGATGGAAACCGGCGACCCGACACACTAAATTGTGAACTCGTCACGACAGGGCGTTCGTCTATCACAAAAGCCTTCCAAAGGCTTGATGGCGGGTTTACCATTTGTCGCAAACCTCACTTGCAAATACTTGAAGCAAAGGGAAGTCGAAAGAAGTGCGGCCACATAAATCAAGCGGTGAGAAGTTGCCTCCAGAGATCGCCAGAGCCCTCGTCGAGTTGGTGAGGGGACAGATTCTCAGCGACATCGAATGGAAATTGATGCGCGCGAGCATGTCGCAAGCGACGATTGAGTCGCCGCCGCGACAGGTGGGATTCAGGCCGTTTGATCCGGGCGAGGGCATCAACCTGTATGAAGAGATGCGCGAGTATGAGATTCAACTGATCCGTTGGGCTTTACAGCGGGCGCACGGCAAACAGGTAATCGCGGCAAGGCTGCTCGGCATCAGGGCGACGACGCTCAACAACAAGATCAAGCAATACAACATCGCCTGGAAAGAAGAGAGTTGAAAAACGATGAACGCGGGACGAGGCTCTAGGGACGGACTTGTGGCAGGCCATTGAAACTCCCGCGCAGGGTGAGCGGTGACGACGGCCACGCGTCGCCCGGATTACCCCCGGCTTCCGTATCTATGATCTTCCCCGTCCCGGCATCCTCGCAGCGGGCGAGTTCGACGAGGAAGTTGCCGTCGAGCACGTCGGAGCCCGCCCGCGTGGCAGTGCGTAGATAGCCGGTAGGACGATCTGCGGGTCGGCAACGCAGCGTCCACAGTTTCTCCGCGATCTCGATGGGGAAGACGAGGCGCGTCCCCGGAGCGATGCGCCCTTCGCCGTCAATCTCGATGAAGAGTTCCCAACCTTCGGCGCGCAGTTCGAGGCGGTCTGGTCTGACGCTGCCGACCTGTGCGCCACGGCTCGCTTGGTCGAACCGCAACTCGCCGCCGAGCAGCTTCGCCTCAATCTTGGTCGGGAGTATTCCACCGAGGAACCGATCCATGCGAGGCTTCTCGACGCGCACCTCGAACGACTGGCCTCGTGACGTGCCCGAGCCGGTCGCGGCGTACGGCTCATCCGGTCGCAATACGAGCCAGACGAGCCAGACGAGGCAGGCGAGCAACGCCAGCGCGATGATGAGCAGCGAGGTCTTCCGGGAGGTCTTCATGCCATCCATGATCGCCGCAGCTTGCGGCGGTGGTCAAGCGACAGAGAGACGCAAGCGTCGAGCGTCTTTCGGTTTCCTTAAGTTAGGAATTTAGGTAGGGTCACAATTTGATTTGAACTCTCTGCGCTTCCTCTGCGGCTTAGCTCCGCGCCTCTGCGGTGAATGCTTACTTGGCTAAGATTCACCGCAGAGGCGCGGAGAGACCCGCAGAGAAGTCGCAGAGAAAAATGAAACTCGGACATTAACGGAATTTACCGCAGGAGTTGAAGAACGCGCGAAACGATGATGGATGAACTGGAACAACAGACGAGCGGGTGCTGTTTTCAGTTCACCCATCATCGTTCCGCGTTCATCATTTGCTTTATTGATTGTCGCGTGGGTAACGCTGCAACATTCCTTCTTCGCGCATTGCTTTTTCGATGCCCGGAATGTCCATCGGCAGCCAGTTCGTCAGGATGTCCGCGCCCTTGTCCGTGATGACGATGACATCTTCGAGGCGAATGTAAATCTTCTCTTCTGGCACGCGCAGCGCAGGCTCGATGGTGAAAACCATCCCGGCGCGCAGCGGGTCGCCGTATAGCCCGACATCGTGCGTCGCCATCCCGACCCAGTGGCCGAGTCCCGTGCGCGGATTTGCCGCAGACCTGCGGTAGTTCTCCACGAACTCGCGCGCGGCGCGCTCATAAGCGGGCTTGGAGAAACGCGTGCGCGCGAGCGCCTGATCCATATCTTTCACGGCTTCCTGTTTGATCAACGCCGCCGTCACGCCCGGCCGGATGTGCTTGAGGATGGCTTGATAACATTCCAGATAAAAGCCGTAGAGTTCGCGTTGCCACGCGTTGAATTTTCCGTTGACAGGCCACATGCGCGTCACGTCGCTCATGTAATAGCCAACGTCGGGCGCGTAGTCCATCAAGAGGAAGTCGCCGTCCAGCATCTTCCGTTTGCCCGAACTGTAATGCGGAAACCAGGCGTTCGTGCCGCTCGCGACGAGGGAATAATAAGCGTCGCCCTGCGCGCCGTTCCGGTAATAGACGTACTTGGCGACGGCGTCCAACTCGTACTCGGAGATTCCCGGCGCGGTCGAACGCATCGCTTCCAGCAGGGCGAGCGACGACAGACGCGTGGCCTTGCTGATGAGCGCGATCTCACGAGGGCTTTTGATCAGTCGCAGTTTATCGAGCGTGGGCGAGAAGTCTTGAATGTCAAACTGCGGGAAGCGCGTGCGCAACGTCTCCGCAAAACGGCCTTCGCGCGAAGGGCTGCCGTCCCACGGGTCGGAGGCGATGTCGGCCACGGCGCGGATGGCTCCGTCGCGGCTCGTCGCCAATCCTTCCGCAGGGCTGAAGGGCGTCAGGAGCGTGCGCGGCGTCTGCACGCTGCGAGCGTAGCGCGACAGGTGCTCGGCGAGTTGTTCCGAGCCATAGACGGCATCCACGCCGGACAACTGTTTGATCAACTCCGCGTCTTCGACGGAGAGGACTTTACCTTCGACGCTCTCACGCCCCTCGTTGCGGTGCAGCACATAGAGCGTCGCCCTGCGCTGCGTGCCGTCCAGCAGCAGGTAAGCGTGCGGCGATTCGATGCCGCACAGGTAATAAAATTCGTTCGACTGGCGGAAGCGCGTGAAACCCGTGGGGCTTGGCGCGCCCTGCACGACGGCGACCTTTCCGCTCCCGATCTCGTCGTAAACTTTCGCGCGACGCGCGGCAAATTCTTCCGGCGGAAAATCCGTGGTGAAGAAAGGAATGCCTTCCTGCGCCGCAAGCGCGACCGGCAACAGCAACACGAACAGCACAACTCTTAACGTGCGACTAAACATGGCGGGGTGCTCCTTTGAAGGAATTATCGAAAAGCGTTGACGCGGCCTCTCTCACTTTTGATTGCCTCTGCGCGGCAGCGTCAGTTTCCATTCGCCGCCTTCTTTCAAGAAGTTCATCTCAACCCATTCTCCTATTGTGTTCTGGTATTCAAGCGTGGCTTTGTCGCCGTCAATTTTCTCATTTCGCACGTCGGAGTTGGGAGCCTGTGATTGTGCCACCATCTGCTTCAAAGCCGGGTCGGGCGATTTAGTGTCTCCTTCACTCACCGCGCTGAAAAACTCCAGCGCATCTTTCGAGAAGGCGCGTTTCAAACCTTCAATATCTTTCTTTTGACGGGCGACGTAAGCGGTTTTGAAAGCATCGGTCGGCGTCGCCAGAGACCCTGCGGGCGAGGCGTCGGCCACGTCTTTTGTGGCCTCGGGTTTGGCGCTCTCAGGCGTCGCGGCTCCGGTTTGGCCGGCATTACTTGAGGCTTGGTCGGCAGGCTTGTTGACCGCTCCCGTGTTCTTTTGTTCCGTGCTGTTCCCGCAAGCCGTGGCACATGCGAAGACCGACAACGTGATCAGGGTTAAGGTGAAACGGTTGGTTATTTTCAAAGTCAAGCTCCTCGAAGATTTAGAATTTTAGCCGAACCCTTGATCGTTCCCGTTTGTTTGATTGTTGAGTAGATGCCTGGATAGTCGGCCATCAACACACGTGCGTCAAGCGCGCGTGCTAACGCTGCCGACGAATCGCATAAAAACTTCGGCGGCGAACGGTACATTGGAACTGCGCGAGTAAAGGGATTATAAATATGCAGTTATTTTTCGACACCGCCGCGTAGAGAGGAAGAAATCAACTTGATGAACTTATACGGGATCAAAAGCGCAGGCCGCGCAGTCGCACTCGTCGCGTTGCTGCTTTTTACGTTTGCGGAAGCGGGCGCGCAGAACGCGGATCAGGTGAGGGCGCGTTACACCAAGTACGAATACATGATTCCGATGCGCGACGGGGTGAAACTCTTCGCCTCCGTCTATGTCCCGAAGGACACTTCGCAACGCTACCCGTTTCTCCTCACGCGCACGCCTTACAGCGTCGCTCCCTACGGCAGCGATAATTATCGTGGCGCGCTCGGCCCTTCGGCGAGTTTCGAGCGCGAGGGGTTCATCTTCGTCTATCAGGACGCGCGCGGGCGTTACATGTCCGAAGGCGAGTTCCAGCAAGTGCGCCCGCACATTCCAGACAAGCGCAGCCTCAAGGACATAGACGAGAGCACGGACACCTACGACACCATCGAGTGGCTGTTGAAGAACGTCCCGAACCACAACGGCAAAGTCGGCATGGTCGGCATCTCGCAGCCGGGCTTCCACGTCGCGGGGAGCATCATTGATTCTCACCCCGCGCTCAAAGCCGCCTCGCCTCAAGCGCCGACCGCCGACTACTACATGGGCGACGACGTTTATCACAACGGCGCGTTCATGCTCGCGGCCAACTTCGGCTTCTACGCCTCCTTCGTCCCGCGCCCCGGCGACCCCACGCCGCCGCGCCCGCGCATCCCTTTCGACATGGGCACGCCCGACGCTTACGATTTTTTCCTGCGCGTCGGGCCGCTCGCCGAAGCCAACGGGAGATTATTCGGCGGCGAGGCCAGATACTTTCAAGAGATTATCGACCACACGACTTACGACGACTTCTGGAAGAGCCGCTCGCTCTGGCGTTTTACGCATAACGTGAAATGCGCCGTCTTAAACGTCGGCGGCTGGTTCGACGCGGAAGACCCTGCCGGGCCGTTTCACATCTACCGCTCGGTCGAACGAAATAATCCCGGCACGGTGAACTCGCTCGTGATGGGTCCGTGGTCGCACGGCGGCTGGTCGCGCGGCGACGGCGACAGGCTCGGCAACGTCAACTTCGCCGTCAAGACCGGGGAGTTTTTCCGCGAGCAGATACAGTTCCCGTTCTTCATGCATTATCTGAAAGACAAGCCCGCAGACTTGCCCGAAGCCTACATGTTCCTCACGGGCATCAACGAGTGGCGACGCCACGACGCGTGGCCGCCCGGAGACTTGAAGCCCGTCGAACTCTTTTTGCAGGCAAGCGGAAGGCTCTTGACGGAGTCGCCGTCAGGCGATGCGAAGAGCGCGTATGACGAATACGTGAGCGACCCGAATCGTCCAGTCCCTTACCTCGGCTACATCGTCAACGGCATGACCTCCGATTACATGACGGAGGATCAACGCTTCGCCTCGCAGCGCGCAGACGTGTTGGTTTACGAGACCGAACCGCTCGCGCAGGACATGATCATCGCAGGCCCCATCAAAGTTAAACTGAACGTCTCGACGACGGGCACGGACTCGGATTTCGTCGTCAAACTCATAGACGTTTATCCCGACAGCTATCCCACGCCGAGGACGCCGGAGGGGCAGCCCGTTCCCGCGAATGCGGTGAAGATGGGCGGCTACCAGCAACTCGTGCGCGGCGAGCCGTTTCGTGGCAAGTTTCGCAATAGCTTCGAGCGACCGGAACCCTTCAAGCCGGGGCAGCCCGCCGCCATCAATTTCGAGATGCCCGACGTGTATCACGCCTTCCGCGCGGGACACCGGATCATGTTGCACGTGCAAAGCTCCTGGTTCCCGCTCACAGACCGCAACCCGCAGAAGTTCACGGACATCCCGAAGGCGACCGCCACGGACTATCAGAAAGCCACACAGCGCGTCTATCGCGGGCGCGGACTCAACTCCTCCGTCACCTTGTCGGTCGAAGGAACGCCGCAGACGTTCAAAGGCAGGCAGCGTTGAAGTCTGAGAAGCTGTTTGAAAAGCCCCGAAGGGGCGCGATGAAATAGCTTGGGGCACCGCCCCAAGAAACCAGCCCCGTTGATTTAGCAAGCCCTGAAAGGGCGACATGATCACTACCGTGACCAACTATGTCGCCCTTTCAGGGCTTCTCGTCAAGGACGGCCACTGACCCGGCACGATACGCCGGGCTATTACACGGACGCCCCTCCGGGGCTGCAAGAGACTTTTCAAACAGTTCCTTAACGTTAGTCGCCACGGCTAATCGCCACGCGATGCGACCGGCTCGTTCTCCGCGTCAATCGTAGTGAACTCGGCCATCACCAGACGCTCGCCGGTCTCGGCGGAACACTCGGCTTCGGTCGGCGGCGTGGTGTTGTGGTCGCCCGCGCGCGGCAGGTAGAAGGAGACCAAGAGCGCGAGCGCGGCGAGCGCGGTGCCCACCCAGAAGACGTTATGAATGGCCGACGCCATCGCTCCACGCAGCGCATCGAGCGCGCCCGCGGGCAGGGCGGCGCGCGCCTGCGGATCGATCAGCGCGTTCGGGTTCGCGGCCAACTCCGACGCGCGTTCCGCTGTGAGCACGCCGCTTCCGTCGCGCGCCACTTCGCCAAGCCGGGCTGCGAGACCCGCCGACAGCACCGCGCCCAGCACCGCGACTCCGACCGCCCCGCCAATCGAACGCGAAAACTGGTTGAGCGAAGTGGCGATGCCGAGTTGCGAACGCTCCACGGACTGCTGCACGGCGATCACCAGCGTCATCATCGTGAGGCCGAGTCCCGCGCCGATCAGGATTAGATCGAGATAGAGCCAGAGTCGCGCCGTCTCTCTCTGGAAGTTGGAAAGCATTACGAACCCGAAGGTCATCAAGGCGAAGCCCACGATACACGTCGGGCGAAACCCTACCCGGAGCAACAGTCGCCCGCCGATGATTGACATGCCGACCCAACTCAGCAACAGCGGCGTCAGCAGCGACCCCGCTTCCGTCGCCGTCACGCCGAGCGCGCCCTGCGCGAAAAGCGGGACGAAGGAGATCGCGCCGAACATCCCGACGCCCGCGAGGAATCCCGCAATGACGGAGACCGTCACCACGCGATTGCGAAAAAGTTTGAACGGGATGAGCGGGTCGGGCGCGCGACGTTCGACCCACACGAAGCACAGGAAGAGCGACACCGCACCTGCGACGAGCGCGAGATTGCGCGGAGACAACAGCGTCGCGAAACTCGCTCCGCCCTCCACGAGCGCGAGCATCAGGAGCGTGATGGCAAGCGTCAGCAGCGCGGCTCCCGCGTAATCAATCGAGGGGCGTTCGCGTCGCGCAGGCTCTTTCAAAGCGAGTCCGATGATCAAGGCCGCCATGAGTCCGACCGGAAGATTGATGTAGAAGACCCAACGCCAAGACCATTGATCCGTGATGAACCCGCCGAGGATAGGCCCGATGACGCTCGAAAATCCCCACACGCCGCTGAAATAGGCTTGCATCCTCGCGCGCTCCGCGACCGTGAAGATGTCGCCGATGATCGTCATGCCGAGTGGGACGAGCGCGCCCGCGCCGAGTCCCTGAATCGCGCGAAAGACGATCAACTGCGTCATCGAGCCGGACATGCCCGACAAGACCGAACCGAGCAGGAAAAGCGCGATGCCGATCTGATAAAACAGGCGGCGACCGTACAAGTCTGAGAGTTTGCCCCAGACGGGCACGGTCACCGTCGAAGTGATCAGATAAGCGGAGAAGACCCAACTGTAATGGCTCAACCCGCCGAGCGAGGCGATCACTGTGGGCATCGCCGTGCCCACCACGGTCGCTTCGAGCGCGGCGAGAAACATCCCCGTCATGACGCCCGCCGTCACAGCCCAACGGCGACGCGCCGACATGGCTAATGTCGGACTACCCGCGGCAACGACACCGCCCCCTTGTTCCTGCATTCCTCGTCCACCTCACATTTTCAGCTATTGAATCTTGGTTAACCTTAACGCAAGAAGAAACGTCATTCAATGTGCAGGGCATCTGCGCTATCGTCAGCGCGCATGCGCCGACGACAGGCCACGACTTCGAGCGGCGACAGGAGCGCAACGAAGGCCGCTATTTCGCGTTATCAATGTGTGCGCTATGATGTGCGGCGCGTTTAGCTCGCAAGCGTATGAGCGTAAATGTTTGGGCTATTCGGGCGCGGAGAGGGTTGACGATGAAGAGACTTTTGTTCTCACTTTTATTGATTTTTATATGGCAAGCGTCCGGCAGTTGTTTAGCGCAAACTCCGCAGGAGGGTTACATCAACACGCCGGACGGCGTGCGCCTGTTTTACAAAATTGTGGGCAGCGGCTCCGACACGCTGCTTGCCGTTCACGGCGGCCCCGGCAATTCGTTGAATTCGATTTTGGCAGACCTCGAACCTCTGGCAAAGAAGCGCCGCGTCATCTATTACGACCAGCGCGGCAACGGACGCTCCGATTTGATCAAAGAGCCGGAGCGTCTGGCGATCTCCAAACACATCGCGGATTTAGAGACCGTCCGGCTTCACTTTAAACTCGACAAAATAACGCTGCTCGGCAATTCGTGGGGCGGTCTCCTCGTGTCCGCTTACGCGGCGGCGCATCCAGACAGAGTTCAGAGGATGATTCTTCACAGTCCGGCTCCGCCCACGAAAGCGTTTTTGATCGAGGACGCAGAAGAAATTCAAGCGCGTGTGGAGCAGCGATTCAACGCCGACCAGAAGAGACGTTGGCGCGTCGTGTCCAACCCGCAAACGTGGGTCAAGGCGGACGACCCGCGCGCCGTGTGCCGCGAGTTCTTTCAACTCCTGCTGCCTCTCTATCTCTCGAAGACGGAGAGCGCAAGCCGATTTAAGGGCGATGTTTGTTCAGGCTCGGAAGAAGCGGTCAGGAGTCAGCAAGTCGTCAACATGCACGTCTGGCGTTCGCTCGGCGAGTTTAATCTGCTGCCGTCTCTGGGCGTGATTAAAGCTCCGGTCTTGGTCATACACGGCGCGGCCGACCCGATCCCGGTTGAAGCGTCGGAAGCGTGGGCGGCGGCCATGCCAAACGCGCGCCTGCTCCTGTTGAAAGACTCCGGGCATATCCCGCAGATCGAACAGCCGGAGATGTTCTTCAAAGCAATCGAAACTTTCCTTAAGGGCGAAGCGTTGCCAGAGGCGAAGAAAGTTCAAGCCTCAACTGAAAAGAAGTAAGGCGGAAACGAGCAGGCTCACTAATCTTTGTCAGCCGTGTTGAAAAAGGGAGAAACTGCGTATGCAGCATTTGAAGGCTCGTCTGATGGCGATAGTGATCATCCTCGTCTGCGTCGGCCTGACGTATTACAACTGGCAGCAGTTGAACACGGAGGGGCGATACTCGATGAGACTGGCGGCCTTCGGCCCCCTCGGCGTGGTGGGCGGACTCTTCCTATTGTTGTTTCCGGGGAAGGGCGGAAAGCCGGAGACGACGCGGGACAAACTCGTCGCGCTGCTCATCTTCGGCGCAGGACTGGTGGCCGGGTTGTACAACTGGTTTCTCATGGACCCCGGTTTTTTCGGACGTTGAAGACCTCCGCCTGAGAGGTCTAACGAAACGAAAGGGGCAAGGACTAAACCTTGCCCCTTTCGCTTCGGTGAAGTTTTTGAGTTGCTTATTCGTATCGCAGGGCGACCATCGGGTCGATCTTCGTGGCGCGTAGCGCGGGGATGAAACTCGCCAGCACGGCCACGCCGACGAGAACGAGCGAAATCGTGATGAACGTCAACGGGTCGGTCGCGCTGACTCCGAACAGCAGGCTGGACATCACGCGGGTCAGGATGAAGGCCGCGCCGAGGCCGATGGCGATGCCGACGAGGACGAGTTTCAAACCCTGCCCGACCGCCAGTTTCAGCACGTCGCCGCGCTGCGCGCCGAGAGCCATGCGGATGCCGAACTCGCGCGTGCGCTGCGCCACCGAGTAGCTCATCACGCCGTAGATGCCGACCGCCGCCAGCACGAGCGCGAGCGCGGCGAAGATGCCCAGGAGCAGCATGCTGAAACGTTGCCGCGCGACCGACTCGGAGACGATTTCTTCCATCGTCCTGATCTTCGAGACAGGCTGGTCTTTGTCCACTTCCCAGACCGCCCTGCGTACAGCCGTCGCGAGGCTCAACGGGTCGAGGTCTGTGCGGACGACGAGATCGTTCGGCGCGAAGAAGTCGGCCTGCACGTATGACAGATACATCTGCGCCTTCGCCTCGGAGACGAGTTCAAATTGCCGCACGTCCTTCACCACCCCGATCACGGTGATCCAGTCGTTGGGATCGGTTGAGGTGGGCGAACCGGACGTGAGCCGCTTGCCGGTCGGGTCTTGGTCAGGCCAGAAACGGCGCGCCATCGTTTCGCTGACGACGGCCACCGCGGGAGAATCAACTTTGTCTTGCTCGGAGAACTCCCGCCCCTGCAACAAGGCGATGCCCATCGTCTGAAAATAGTGTGGGCTGACGACTCTCGTTGTCACGCTCGGTCTTTTGCCCTGACCGGGCGCGGGGGCTGGATGCCCCTCGATGCTGACGCCGATGGAATTGCCCTGCGCGTACAGTGGCAGGTTAGTGGTGACGGCTGCGGATTTTACGCCCGGCAGAGTCTCTACGCGGCTGAGCAGTTCATTATAAAAGCTCGTGCGCCGCGCGTGCTCAGGATACTTCAACTCCGGCAACTCGACCTGCATCGTCAACAGGTGGTCTGCGCGGAAACCCGGATTGACGTTGCGCAGCCGCATGAAACTGTTGATCAGCAGCCCCGCGCCGATCAGCAGTATGAGCGAGACGGCAACCTCCGTGACGACCAGCAAATTGCGTATGCGATTGCCCCGACTGCCCGCCGCCGAATCCCTGCCGCCTTCTTTCAAAGTCTCGTTCAGATTCAGGCTCGACGCCTGCGTGGCCGGGGCGAGGCCGAAGACGAGTCCCGTCAGCAGCGAAACGAGCAGGGTGAAGCCGAGCACTCTCGCGTCAATCGTGATGGCCTCCACCTGCGAAATGTTCTCCGGGATGAAGGCTTTCAACAAACTCACGCCCCACAGAGACAGCAGCAGCCCGACCGCGCCGCCGAGCACGGCCAGCAACACGCTCTCCGTCAGAAATTGACGCACGAGACGCAAGCGGCTCGCTCCCAAAGCGACGCGGATAGATATTTCTTTCTGTCGCACGGCGGCACGCGCGAGCAGGAGGTTCGCGACGTTTGCGCAAGCGATGAGGAGCACGAAGCCGACCGCGCCGAGCAGCACGAGGAGCGCAGGTTTGATGTCGCCCACAACCTGTTCGTGCAGCGGCGTCACGGCTGCGCCCAAGTCCGCATTCTGGTTCGGATACTCTTGTTGCAGGCGCACGGCGATGGTGTTCATCTCGGCCTGCGCCTGTTCGAGCGTGACGCCGGGCTTCATGCGCGCGACGACTTCCAGATAGTGCCTCCCGCGATTGGCGGTTTCCTGCTGCGTGAAGGCGATGGGAACCCACAGTTCATCTTCACGTGTGGGAAACTGGAAGTGCGACGGCATCACGCCGACGACCGTGTAGCTCTCGCCGTTCAACGTCAGCGACTGGTTGACTATTTTCGCGTCACCGCCGAACCGCCTCTGCCACAAACCGTGGCTGATGACCACGACGCGATTCCGACCCGGCTCGTCTTCTTCAGCCAGCAAGGCGCGTCCAACTTGCGGCTCGACGCCGAGCAACGAAAAGAGATTCGCAGAGACGCGCCGGCCTTCGAGCTTTTCCGGCTCGCCCGTCCCCGTCAGGTTGAAGTTCTGTTCGGCCATCGCCGCCATCCCTTCAAAGACGCTGCTCCGATCACGCCAGTCCATGTAGTTGGCGACGGCGGGCGTGTCGCGCGGATAGCCGCCTTTCGTGTCGTCCTCCCAAACCATCACGAGCCGTTCGGGGTCTTTGTAAGGCAGCGGGCGCAGCAAGACCGTATTGACCACGCTGAAGATCGCGCTGTTCGCCCCGATCCCTAAAGCCAGAGCGAGCACCGCGACCACCGTGAAGCCGGGGTTCTTCCACATCATACGCAGCCCGTAACGCAGGTCTTGCCAGAGGTCTCCCATGATATTCCTTCTCCCGTGCGCGCCCATCACCACAGGCTCCTGCTCGGCCGGACGCTCAACCCTTCCCAACTCCTGAGCCAGCAGATCGCTCTCCGTCAGTTCGAGCAACGCCGCGCGGTAAGCTTCCTCACGCGTCGCGCCGCCCTGCAACAATCCCTCGAAGCGGTCGTCGAGGTGCTGCGACAACTCCTCCACGATCTCGGCCTCGCGCGTCGGCGCGAGCCGCAACCCCGACAGCAATCGTCTGATCTCGTCTTTCCAATCAGGCATGTTCTATTCCCACGATGCGATTGATCGCCTCGACAAACTCCCGCCAGCTAATCAGCTGCGCCGCCAGAACCTTTTTGCCCGCAGGCGTCAGGCGGTAATAACGCCGCCGCCGCTGGCCTGCCTTCTCCACCCAGCGGCCTTGAATCCAGCCGCGATTCTCCAAACGGTACAGCAGAGGGTAGAGCGAGGCGACGTTGAAACGCAGCAGGCCGCGCGAACGCTGCTCGATCAAGTTGCCGATGTCGTAGCCGTGGCGCGGCTGGTCTTCCACCAGCGACAGGATCAACAGTTCCGCGCTGCCCTTCTTCAACTCGCGGTCGAGCATGTGTGAACCTATATATGACATAGCCATATATTATTAAGGAACATACCAAGCGTCAATACAATATTATTCCGTGTCGCTTTTACGAAAAATCGGATTGGTGGGATGACATATTTATTCCCGGTATCGTCATCCACGCCTTCGCCGGGACGCGCGGGCAAAACCTTTCCGGTCATGTCATAAATTGAATAGAAACTCTCTGCGCCTCTCTGCGGGTTTCTCTGCGTCTGCGGCGGTGAATCTTAGTCGAGCAAGCATTCACCGCAGAGGCGCAGAGCCAAGCCGCAGAGTTGACGCAGAGGAAAGATGATATGTAGGACACTATCACCTTGCCTGAAACGTTTCCGCTGCCGGAGTTATTGCTATACTAGAGCGGTTTTCGCATCGGTGTATGGCAGGCTGTGAGCCTGTCGCGTGTGCGGTGTGTGGTGAGCGTGAGCGGCAGGCTCACAGCCTGCCGTACATTAATCCGCTCTTAGGTGAGACTGCGCGCGGGCAAAAATTGTTTGAAGGATCGCTAAACTTTTATGCGCCGGAAAATTATCAACCTGAAACTCGCGGCCTTAACTTTATTGCTCACAGCCGCGTGGCTGCTAGCGTTCCCGGCACATGCAGCGGGACAGGAGCGCGGCGGGCTGTCGCGTAGAGTCCGCTTCCCCGCGCGTCGCGCGTGCACGATTTTGCGCGGCTCGGTGCAGCCTCCGCGAAGAGACACGTATATCTTTCACGCGCGCAAAGGACAGTTGATCGTGACGGACGTTTTCTATCACGGCAACGTCATCAAGCGCAGGGGCGACGACGAAGAAGGCTCGTCCGACTTCATCTTCGTTCACCCGAACGGCGAGCGAATCGAAGACGCGCAGGACGTGGTTTTCTCCGCCACACAAACCGGCGACTATCGCGTCGTCGTGCGCCCCACCAGACGCCGAACCAACCCGCGCTACACGCTCAAGATCAGCCTGCACCCGTCGGATTGGACGGACACCTACGACATCTTCGACGCCGCCTCTCGCCAGCGTTGCCCTTAAAGCGGAATTGAAAGTACGGCAGGCTGTCAGCCCGCCGTACACCGATGCTATTTACCGCGCTGGACGAGGCTCGCGGCGACGGCCACGAGTTCCGCCAGTTCCACCGGCTTCGGCACGTGCATTTGATAACCCGCACGAAGCGCGTGCATACGATCTTCGACGCGCGCGTAGGCCGTCAGCGCGATGGCGGGAACCTTGCCGCCGCCTTCGGCTGAAAGCTCGCGCACGCGACGGATCAGTTCGTACCCGTCCTGTTCCGGCATCCCGATGTCGCTGATCAGCAGGTTGGGAACGGCGACGCTCATCGCCTCCAAAGCCTCGGATGCAGACGCGACGACCGTAACCTCTGCGCCGCACTGTCCAAGCCCCACTTTAAGCAGATCACGCGTGTCCGGTTCGTCGTCCACGACGAGAATGCTCAAACCGTCGAGCCTGTCGGGGCACTCGTAGGAGGGCAGCGTGTCGCGCGCCGCCGGGTGCACGCGCGCCTCTTGCCCCGCGCTCTGATAGACGGGGGCGACCGGCAGCAACACTGTGAAGGTCGCGCCCTCGTCCTTGCCCGCGCTTTCGGCGCGCACCGTCCCGCCGTGGAGTTCGACGAGGTGGCGCACGATGGCGAGGCCGAGTCCGAGTCCGCCATGCTGTCGTGTGGTGCGCTGGTCGGCCTGCCGGAAACGGTCGAAGACGTAGGGCAGAAACTCCTGTGAAATCCCCGCGCCGCTGTCGCTCACGCCGATCTCGATGTGTGAGTTGATGCGTTCCAGCCTGACCTGCACGCGCCCGCCGCGCGGTGTGAACTTGATGGCGTTTGACAACAAGTTCCACACCACTTGTTGAAGCCTCACGGGGTCGCCCGAAACCGTGACGATGCCCGTGTCCACGATCTTCTGCACGCGCACGCCCTTCGCCTCCGCCGCGGGTCTGACGGATTCGATGGCGGCCTCGATGAAGGAGTTCGGGTCAATAGGTCGCACGTCAATGCGTAGTTTGCCTGTGATGATGCGCGAGACATCGAGCAGGTCGTCTATGAGTTGCGCCTGCGCGCGCGCGTTGCGCTCTATCGTCTCGAACGCCTTCATGGCCGATTCGTCGTTGAACTGGCCTGTGCGCAACATGTGCGCCCAACCGAGGATGGCCGTGAGGGGCGTGCGCAGTTCGTGGGAGACGGTGGCGAGAAATTCGTCCTTGAGGCGGCTCGATTCCTGCGCCTCGATATACAGCCGTTGCTTTTCCTCTGCGACCTGTTCGGCTTCGGCGCGGGCGCGCTGCGCGGCATCGAAAAGCCTCGCGTTGTCCATCGCGACCGCCGCCTGCGCCGCCAGCCCCTCGACGATGCGCGCCGCGCGCTCGGTAAAGACTCCCACCTTCGGGTCGCCGAAGAAGAGGCCGCCATAAACTTCGCCCGAACGCGAGACGACCGGCACAGCCAGATAACTGACCACGGGCAGATGTCCTTCCGGCATCCCGAAATAAGGCGAGTTCTTGCCGTAGCGCGGATCGAGTTTCACGTCGTTGATGAGGATGGTGCCTTCGCCGCGAAAGGTAGGGCCAAAGAGGTCTGTGGCGCGCGGCATGGGGAAATGTGCGAAGGCTTCGCGCGGGACGCCGGAGAGCGTGTAGAGCATGAATGATGCGCCGCGCTCATCTAACACGTTGTAGAAGAACGAACCGAAGTGCGCGCCGGTAATCTCGGTCGCGGCGTCGGTCACGGCCTGCACGAGCTTGTGCTGGTCGAGTTCGCCCGCCAGAGTCTGCCCGACGCGGTTGACCGTTTCGATGATCTCCGACTGCTCGCGCAAAGTCGCCTCGGCGCGCTTGCTTGCGCTGATGTCGCGCGCCACCGCCGAGATGCCGCGCAGTTGGTTGCCTTCGCCCGTGATCGGCGAGAGCGTCATCGACACTTCGACGAGCCGCCCGTCCTTGGCGCGGCGGATGGTTTCGTAGTGCTGCGGCACGGGTTCGTGCGTGAAGCTTTCAAAGAGCGACTTCGTCTCCCCGACGCGATCCGGCGGAGCCAGTATCGTCACCTCCTTGCCCAACACCTCTTCGGCGGTGTAACCGAACATCTTCTCCGCGCCCGCGTTCCAGGCCGTGAGCTTGAGTTCCATGTCCGCGCTCATGATCGCGTCGTCCGAGGTCTCGACGATGGCGGAGAGCAGGCGGCGCGTCTCTTCGGCATTCTTGCGCATCGTGATGTCGCGCGCGATCTTCGAGGCACCGAAGATGCGCCCGTCCGCGTTCTTCAAAGGCGAGACGGTGAGCGACACGTCAATGTGCGTGCCGTCTTTACGCACACGAACGGTCTCGTAATGATCCACGCGATTGCCGCGCCTGATCTGTTCAAGGATGCGCGGTTCTTCGTCCGGCATCCCCTCCGGGATCAGCATCGTGACGGGCTGGCCGACCGCCTCCGCCGCCGTGTAGCCGTAGAGACGTTCTGCGCCCTGATTCCAACTGAGGATGACGCCGTCCAGATTCTTACTGATGATCGCGTCGTCGGAGTTCTCGACGATGGCGGCGACTTGAAGGCGTTGCGTCTCGGCGCGTTTGCGCTCGGTGATGTCGCGCGCGATCTTCGACGCGCCGAAGATCGTGCCGTCCGGTAGCCTGATGGGCGACACGGTGAGCGAGATGTCAACGAGCGTGCCGTCCTTGCGCCTGCGAACGGTCTCGTAGTGTTCGATCCGCTGGCCCTTTCGCAGGCGCGCGAGGATAGCCGGTTCCTCGTCACGGAGGTCTTCGGGAATCAGCAACAGGACGGGCTGCCCGATGGCTTCCGCCGCCGTGTAGCCGAAGATGCGCTCGGCGCCATTGTTCCAACTCGTGATGATGCCTTCGAGCGTCTTGGTGATGATGGCGTCGTCCGCCGATTCGATGATGGCGGAGAGCCAGTAAGGGGCGAGTGCGCTGCCTCGTAATTCGGCAGACGCCTCCTCCACGGTTTTGTTGTTAGTCAGACCTGTCGGCGAAGTTCTGTCGGGCATAGGCACACGTATCGGGCAGAATGAGATAGACGTAGAAATAAAGGGGGATGTTCGGGAGAACATTCGGACTATAACAAGTCCGTCCTGATATTGCCACTACTTCGCCCGTGGATTTTCAGCCTCCGGCCTGCCCCAACCCTCTACCGTTTGCTGCACCTTTCGCGCCGTTCGCTGCATCCTCCCGTCGTTTCACTGAATAAACAAACGCGCGCGGCGACCTCTCCACTAGAATGTGCGCGCGCTGCACACACAGGCAGACGCAGGCAGACGCAGGCGACTGCTACTGTCGTTCGCTGAAATTAAAGAACCGCACGGAAGCGGCCAAGCCCTGCTTCAAACGCCCTGCTTCAGAGGAGGAGCATCAACGATGTACGAGACTTTCATAATTCTCATCGCTTTCCTGTTGGCGGCCAACCCCGGTCTCATCGAGCTTGGGGAGTTCGGGAGCGCGCCCCCGAACGTCGCGGCTGCCACGCAACAGTCAGAGAAGTTGGTCATCCCTTTAGAAGGTCTCGACTCCGTGCTGCTGAGCGGAGGGAAGGAAGTGCAGGGCGACGAACAGTTTTCCGTGAAGCGCGGGCGGTATCGTTACCTGTTCGCCAACGCGGAGACGAAGGCCGCCTTCGAGCGAGAGCCGGGACGATATGAAATTCAACTCGAAGGCACGTGCGCGCGGATGGGGCCGACCGTGCAAGGGAACCCGGACCTGTTCACCGTGCACGAAGGGCGAATTTACGTCTTCGGCAGCGAAGCCTGCGTGACGATCTTTAAGGCCGCCCCCGCGAGCTTTCTCGAAGCTGTTGCCGGAACCGCGCCCGCCGCTTCGTATTCCGAGGAAGCGAAAAAGCGCGGGCGCGCGCTCGTCGAGAAAGCGGTCGAAGCGATGGGCGGAGCCGCGCGTCTGGACGGGCTGGTGAGTTATCAGGAGAAGGGAACTGCCGGTGCGCGTTCGCCGCAGGGCGTGACCGAGATCAAGACCTCTCTGTCGATGGTCTATCCCGACAAGATACGCATCGAGCGGACGCTTTCATTCGGAACGATAGCAAACGTCGTCACGCCTCAAGGCGGCTTCTTCGTCTTCCCGCGCGGCGGGGGCGAGATGCTGGACGTGCAGCGCGCGGCCTTCGTCAAGCAGGTTGAGAGCCGCCCGCTCGCGTTCCTGCGCGGGCGTCGCGGTTCGGGATTTAGCGCGGCGGCAGCGGGCGCGAGCAAAGTTGGCGACGCGACGGTCGAGTCGGTTGAAGTCACATCCGGCGGCATGAACGCAATTCTCGGCATTGAGCCGGCGACGGGGCGCGTCCTGAGTTTCGCCTATCGCGGGCGCGGAAGCAGCGGAGCCTTCGGCAAGATCGTGCAAACCTTCTCGGATCATCGCAACGTCGGCGGGCTGACGCTGCCTTTCAAGATCGCAGGCACCTTCAACGGCGAAGCCGAACCGTCGCTCACCTCAAACATCGAAGCAATCGTCGTTAACGGAGAAGTCTCGCCCGCCCTTTTCGAGAAGCCGAAGCCTGCGGCGGGCGGACAATGAAGGAGTGTGACGCGATGAGTAAAAACTACCGGCGGCGAGCAATAACTTCACGGACTTGGCAAGGTCTGGCCGCTCTGTCGCTTGTGTTCGCGTGCGGCGTGACAGCCGCCGCGCAGTCGCTCGATTGGCCGCAGTGGGGCGGCGCGCATCGCAACTTCATGTCGGACGCGAAAGGGCTGGCGACGGTCTGGCCGGAGGGCGGGCCGAGACGACTCTGGCAACGCGAACTGGGCGAGGGCTATTCGGCCATCGCGGCGGAAGGCGGCAGGCTCTACACGATGTCGCGCCGCGATTCGCGCGAGATAGTCGTCGCGCTCGACGCCGAGACGGGCAAGACCGTCTGGGAGTACGCCTACGAAGCCCCGTTCTCCGCCGACTACTCGATGGAGAACGGCACGGGGCCGCACGCCACGCCGACCATCGTGGGCGAACGCGTCTTCACCGCCGGAGCGACCGGCAAATTCCACGCGCTCGACAAGCGCACCGGCAAACTTCTCTGGGCGCACGATCTCTTGAACGAATACAAAGGCACGATCCGCGTCAACGGCTATGCGTGCAGCCCGCTCGCTTATCGAGACACTGTCATCATGCAGGTGGGCGGCGAAGGGAACGCCCTGATGGCCTTCCGGCAGAAGGACGGCGTCGTCGCGTGGAAGCGTCACGACTTTAAGAACTCGCCTTCGTCGCCGCTTCTCATCAACGTTGACGGTCAGGATCAACTCGTCGCCTTCATGTACGACACGCTCGCGGGCGTTGACCCTGCGAGCGGCGAACTGTTGTGGAGTCGCCCGCACCGTTCGGAGTTCGGCTTGAACGTGAGCACGCCCGTCTGGGGAAGCGATAACCTGCTCTTCATCTCGTCGTCGTATGGCGGCGGGAGCCGCGTCTTCAAGGTGTCGAGGGCGGCGGGGAAGACGGAGCTTGAAGAAGTTTGGGCGCACGCGCTCGTCCGCATCCACTACGGCAACGCGGTTCGCCTCGGCGATTTCGTCTATGCTTCGAGCGGCGACTTCGGCACCGCGCCTTTCACGGCGGTCAACGTCAAGACCGGAAAGATCGCCTGGCGCGACCGCTCCATCGCACGCGCCTCCGTCATCTCCGCGGAAGGTCGCCTGATCATCCTCGACGAAGACGGCAACCTCCTGCTCGCCACGCCGACTGCGGAGGGCTTAAAAGTCCACTCCAAAACAGAACTGCTCAAGAACAACGCCTGGACTGTTCCCACGCTCGCAGGCACGCGCCTCTACGTGCGCGACCGCAAGACCATCATGGCGCTCGACCTGAAATAGACCGCCGTGCTGTTGGAGATTCTTTATCACGCACCCGCACCTGTTACTCTCTGTGCCCCCTCTGTGTGCTCTGTGTCTCTGCGGTGGTGAGTGAGTTAGATAAGCACTCACCACCGCAGAGACAGAGGACACGGAGGGGGCACAGAGAATCTTCCAAATGCTCTTGAATAAAACCTCTCACGCTGGAAACCGTATTAATCTGCTGCCGGAATGCGTGCCGGACATAAAAACATGAAGTCGTCTCTCTACATCAACCAACAGGCGGAAGGTGTCGCCGTCAGCCCGCAGGGCGACGTGCGGCGTCGGCGTCTGCTCAAGTGGGGCTTCGTCGCCGGCTTCTGGTTGTTCTTCGGCCTGCTCAATGCGAGCCAGACTTACTTCGGCTTTCGCATGGAGAACTTCCCCGTTCCCTTCTGGCCGATGTTCTGGTGGCAGATGCTCGGTTGGGGGAGTTGGGCGTTCCTCACGCCGCTCGTTCTCTGGCTCGGTCGGCGTTTCCCGCTCGAACGCGCTTCGTGGGTGCGCGGCCTGCTCGTACACCTTCCCGCCTGTGTGCTCACCTCCGCCGCACACATCGCTTTTTTCACGTATCTCACCATTCAACTCTCGCCCTTCGGAGCGGAAGAGCACCCGCGCAGGTTCTCGGAGATGTTCGTCGGACGCCTGACCAGCCAGTTTCACATTGACCTGCTCATCTACGCGGCGACGCTCGGCACGAGTTACGCCGTCAGCTATTATCAACGCTTTCGCGAACGCGAGGTGCACGCCACCCAACTCGAAGCCCAACTCGCGCAGGCGCAGTTGCAAGCCCTCAAGATGCAACTCCACCCGCATTTCCTCTTCAACACACTGAACGGCATCGCCGGACTCGTCCGCGACCAACGGAACAAAGCGGCGGTTGACATGCTCGTCGGCTTGAGCGACCTCCTGCGCTACACTTTGGAGAACGCCGGAAAGCAAGAGGTTCCGCTCCGCGAAGAATTGGACTTCCTCGAACTCTATCTCGACATACAGAAGATGCGCTTCCCCGACCGCCTCCAAGTCGAAATGCGCGTCGCCTCCGACACGCTCGACGCGCTCGTCCCCAATCTCATCCTGCAACCGCTCGTCGAGAACGCCATCCGCCACGGCGTCTCCCTGCGCGCCACGGCAGGCATCATCACCATCACCGCCGGGCGCGCGGAAGGCGCGCTCGAAATTCTGATTCACGACGACGGGCCGGGTTTGCGTCCCGGCACGCCCGGGGGCGCGGGCGACGGCATCGGCCTCTCGAACACGCGCGCACGCCTCGCCCAACTCTACGGCGAAGGGCATCGCTTCACCGCCGGGAATCGCGCGGGCGGCGGGTTCGAGACCGCGCTCGCCATCCCTTTCAAGCAAGCAGCCGGAGTTTGAATTTAAGTTGGATGTAGCGAAGAAAAAGATCAAGACGCTGCTGGTTGACGACGAGCCGCTCGCGCGCCGCAACCTCCGCGTGTTGTTGAAAGACGACGCCGACGTGGAAGTCGTCGGCGAGGCGCGCAACGGGACGGAGGCTCTCGACGCGATCAGGGAGCACTCGCCCGACCTCGTCTTCCTCGACATACAGATGCCGGAGATGGACGGTTTCGGCGTGCTGGAAAACATCGAAGCCGGGCAGATGCCCGTCATCGTCTTCGTCACAGCCTTCGACCGCTACGCGCTGCGCGCCTTCGAGTTCCACGCGCTCGACTACCTCCTCAAACCTTTCGACGACGCGCGCTTCGAGAAAGCCCTCCGGCAGGCCAAGCAGCAAGTGGAACAACGCGACATCAAAGACCTCAGCCACCGCCTGATCGCCCTGCTCGCCGGACGCGATGCGGCGACGACGACGGAACACCCCGCCAAAACGGATTACCTGACGCGACTCCTCATCAAGTCTTCCGGGCGCGTCTCCTTCTTGAAGACCGAGGATGTGGATTGGATCGGAGCGGAGGATTACTACATCAAGCTCCACGTCGGGCGCAAAAACCACTTGCTGCGCGAGACGATGAACGAGATGGAGGCCAAACTCGACCCGTCGAAGTTCGTCCGCGTGCACCGCTCCTCTATCGTCAACGTTGACCGCATACGCGAACTGCAACAGCACTTCAACGGCGAATACGTCGTCGTCCTCAAAGACGGCACGGAACTCAAACTCAGCCGCAGCCGCCGCGAGCAACTCCAAAACATGCTCAAGACCGGACGCCTCTAAACGAATTCGTTCTCAACCGTTCAACTTCCAGAGAGTCGGCGTCGGCGGGTTCAGCGCGCGTTCGATGGCGAGTGCGACGAAGCCCATCGTGTATCGTGCGTTGATCTCAAGCAGCGGGTGCAAGCCCTTCGTGTGCTCAATCGCATCGAGGCCGGCCGCCCCCGCATAACCTTCTTTGAAGAGACGCGCCCCGACGATTTGCGCGAGACTTTCGAGTTCGGATGTGCGCGCCGCGTCGAGCGTGCGGCCGAGCAGGTAGCCCGTGCCTGTGCCCGCGCCGTTCGTTTGCAGATCGCTGATGCCTTTGAGTTCAACTTCACCGCCGCCTCTGATCTCCATCGTCACGCCGTATTCGCGCACGCGTTCGAGCCACGGTTGAAAAATGAGCGTCGTGCCCTTGGCAAACTGGCGACGCGCCCACGTCGCCTGTGCGCCTTCGAGTTGTGCGCCGCGCCCTAGAACGCGCTCGCGCGCCGCAAACCCGAACGGGCTTTTGATCACCCATTTATCATCCGCACGAGGACACGCACGCGCAACGGCTTCCTGCAACGCGTCGAAGTCTGAGGCGGCGCACGCGCCCGGCATGTCGAGGCCGAGTTCCTGTTCCAGCGCATGGCTCCAAAGTTTCGAGTTGACGCGCCGGACTGTCTCAAGCGGCGGGAACGAAAGTTGCGCGCCTAAGCTCTCGCCGAGCCGGACGACGCTCGCCGTCCAACCCCACGGCGTAAAAATTCTGTCGGGCTGCGGCGTCGTGTTGCCGTCAAGCAGAAGCAGTTCGACGCGGCGGCGCGCGGCTTCATGCGTGAGAGTTTCCGGCCACGGCGATTCGAGGAGCAACGCATCGCCGGGCGACGCGAGCCAGAGCAGGTGCGGCGCGAGCCTCTGATTGAGCGCGGCGAAAGCCTGCGTCCGCCGGTAAGCGTCGCCACCCGCAGCGGCGGCCAACTCCGTCTCAAAGTCGGCGTTCATGTGCCAGAGTCGAGAAGTCATTTTGTTGACATCAGAGCAGAGATCATTTCAACGCTTTGCGCCTTACGGTTTTCTTCTATGCGCCTCTAGCGTGCACTGTCTTTCTCGCTGAAGGCGCAAAGTTAAGACCGAAGGCGCAAAGGAAGACGGGAAGTAGTTTTGTCACGCACCCTTAATTTTGTTTGCTCTCAGGGCAGCTTTTGCGGCAACATCCGTCGCATATGAATTTATCAGAACTGCCGACGCCCGCGCTCGTGCTCGACATAGCGCGCGTGCGGCGAAACGCGGAGCGCATGTCGGAGCGCGTGAAAGGTATGGGCGCGAGTCTGCGCCCGCACATCAAGACGCACAAGTGCGTGGAGATCGCGCGGCTGCAAACGACGGCGCACTCCGCCGCGCTCACCGTCTCCACACTGGCCGAGGCCGCCTGGTTCGCGGCGCGCGGCTTCACCGACCTGACTTATGCCGTGCCGGTTGAGCCGGGGAAGTTTGCCGCCGCCATCGAACTCGCGCGCGAG
>DASYMM010000073.1:0-2678 GCA_036009085.1 Pyrinomonadaceae bacterium
TTCGGTGTCCTCATTTCGTCTATCTCGTTGTTCTTCCTTCTGGTCTATGTCCGGAACAACATCTCCATGCAAGCAAGTCAGCGCGCGCTGGCAAGACAGCGGGAGCTGCAATTAAGATTACAAGCCGACTTACAGGCGCGGATGGAGACGGAGGCGCGCAAGTATGAAGAAGCGCGTCAAGCCCTGCTCAAGCAGGCGAGCGCCAAAGACCGCGACCGGCAAAACATAGAGCACGCCGCCTGACCACAGGGCAAACTCTCCTGCGCCGCGCGGTTCTCCTTCAACCGCGCGCAAACTCTCCGCTACACGCGCGTCGCCGGTTCGCGCGTCCTGCGTTTCGCGCGCACTCCCGCGTTAGTCTTAAAGCCTTTCTTGCGGCTGCATCAAGGTCGGTGCTACCATCCCAGAGCAACTACCAGACTAAAAAATTACCGGCGGATGCGCGGCACAGTTTGCAGGCCGCTGCCCTGAAATTTGAGCAACGAGATGAGCGAAGAAAAACCACACTTTAAAGTTACAGACCGGCGTCTGTTCAACCCGGACGGCACGCCCCGCGACATCGAGCGCGAGGCGGAGGCCGTCGCCGAAAGCGCGACCGCCGACGCTGCCGACACCACCGCTTCGACCGAAGCCGGGACTACGACGGCTCACACTCCCACGGCGTCCCCTGCGTCGCCTCCGGCGGACAACGCCGACGCGCGGCGTGAGCCTGCATCGTCGTCTACGCCTCCGGTCGAAACGTCGCGCGAACCGCGTCCTGCTTCGACGCCTTCCGCTTCGTCCGGCGCAGAGGGCGCAGCGGCAGCGGCGGACGACCCGACGGCCTTCGCGAATCTCGTCATGTTCATCGCTTCGCCTGCGGCGGCGGCAATGGGCATGACGGAGCATCCCGGCCTTGCGCCCGGCGAACTCGATCTGCCGCTCGCCAAGCATTGCATTGATCTGCTCGGCACGATTCAACAAAAGACGCGCGGCAATCTCGGCGCGCAAGAGGGGCAAATTCTCGAAGGGCTGCTCGCCGAGTTGCGCATGCAATACATCTCGCTCACCTCGAACAGACGCCCGCCCGCACCCCCGCGCGGCTTCACCGGCAACGACATCACGGGCGGGCGGTAGGTTGGTTTCAAGTTTCGAGTTTCAGGTTTCAAGTTTAAGACCGAAGAACTTCTGACCTGAAACTTGAAACCTGAAACCTGAAACCTTATGAAGTTTACGCTACTCGGCACAGGCACTTCGACGGGCGTGCCCTCCATCGCGTGCGAATGTGAGACGTGCACCTCAGACGATGCGCGCGACAAACGCCTGCGCGTCTCCGTGCTCGTCGAGCACGACGGCCAGAGCGTCTTGATTGACACTTCCTCTGACTTTCGCCAGCAGGCTCTACGGCAAAAATTGAAGCGGCTCGATGCCGTGCTCATCACACACTGCCACGCCGATCACATCTTCGGCCTCGACGACATACGCCCGCTCAACTTTCGTCACGGCGCGCTCGGCGTCTACGCCAACGAACGCGCGTGGCGCGACATCCGGCGCATCTTTCAATACATCTTCGAGCCGTCGCATTTCGGCGGCGGGCTGCCGCAAGTCCTCGCGCACACGGTCATTCATGGCGCGCCGTTTTGTCTCAGTCGAAACTTTCAGGTAACGCCGCTCGAAGTCATCCACGGTCGGCTGCCCGTCGTCGCCTATCGCTGCAACGATTTCGCCTATGCCACAGACCTCAGCGAGATTCCGCGCGCAACTCTGGACGGCTTGCGCGACCTCGACGTGCTCGTGCTCGATTGCCTGCGCCTCACCGCGCACCCGACGCACCTCTCGCTCGAACGCTCGCTCGCATACATCGAAGAACTCAAACCGCGCCGCGCCTACTTGACTCACATCGCGCACGACATCAAACACGCGCGCGACTCCGCGCTGTTGCCGGACGGAGTCGAGTTCGGCTACGACGGACTGGAGATTAAGGATGAGGGATGAGGGATGAGGGATGAATCAGAAGAACTCTCAGCAGAGTTGAATGCTTTTATTCATCCCTCATCCCTCATCCCTCATCCTTCAGCTTATGCGCCTCTTTCACGGAACTGACAACGCGGAGATCGTGAGGCCGACCGTGCTGACGCTCGGTGTGTTCGACGGTTTGCACCTCGGCCACCAGTTGATCATGAAGACGGTCGTGGAGCGTGCGCGTGCGACGAACGCCGTGCCGACCGTCATCACGTTCGACCCGCACCCGCGCGCCGTGCTCCATCCCGAATCCGCGCCGCCCCTGTTGCAGACCTTCGACCAGAAGATCGAAGCCTTCGGCGTGCTCGGCATCGAGCAGGCCATCGTCATACGCTTCGACGCGGAGTTTGCGCAGGTGCGCGCGGAGGATTTTTTGCGCGAGGTGGTGCGGGAGCGTTTGCAGGCGAGGGAAGTGTATCTCGGTCGTGGCTTCGCCTTCGGGCGGGGGCGCGAAGGGAACATCGAGTTGTTGAAATCCGCGAGCAGTCGCTTCGGGTTTCACGCGGACGAAGTGCCGGAGGTGCGTCTGCGCGGGACACGGATCAGTTCGAGCAAGATTCGCGCGATGCTGGCGGCGGGGCGCGTGAATCTGGCGCGACGCATGCTTGGGCGGCCTTACGGAGTCGAAGGGCTGGTGGTGCGCGGCGACGAGCGCGGGCGCACGCTCGGCTTCCCGA
>DASYMM010000074.1:0-9398 GCA_036009085.1 Pyrinomonadaceae bacterium
CTTGAAGCACAAGCACGATCAGCAGGAGTGTCAGGAGCGCGGCATGACCTACAGCGTGCCGCTCAAGGTGAAGATTCGCCTGACCGTCTTCGACGTGGATCAGGAGACGGGCGCGAAGTCCATCCGCGACATCAAGGAGGAAGAGGTCTTCTTCGGCGAAATCCCCTTGATGACCGACAACGGCACGTTCATCATCAACGGCACGGAGCGCGTCATCGTCTCGCAGCTTCACCGTTCGCCCGGCGTCTTCTTCGAGAAGTCGCCCGTCTATCTGGCGAAGGTGATCCCGTATCGCGGCTCGTGGGTCGAGTTCGAGTACGACCAGAAGAACCTGCTCTACGTGCGCATCGACCGCAAGCGCAAGTTTCTCGCCTCGATTTTCCTGCGCGCGCTCGGCATCTGGCTCAACCCGCAGTTCGACCCGAAGGCGTTCCACACGGACGGCCAACTCGAAGACGCCGTGAAGAACGCGGGCTACTCCGACGAGGACATCCTGCGCGCCTTCTACACGGTGGACGAAGTGCGCGTCGAAGGCGGGCGACTCTTCATACAGGTCAGCGAAGAGGGCGCGAGCAATTTGGTCGGCATGAAGGTTGACAACGACCTCAAGGTGCGCGGCCACAGCGAACCCGTGACGCGCGCAGGCAAGAAAGTGACCGCCTCCGCGCTCCGCGATCTGCGCAAAGGCCACGTCAAAGAAGTTGAAGTTGACACGCAGCAGTTCGAGAGCGCGTATGCCATCGCCGACGTGGTGAACATGGAGACGGGCGAGGTCTTGCTCGAAGCGAACACCGAGATCAACCCTGCGAAGTTGCAGGAGATCGCGGAGTCGGGCGTCCAGAATTTCTCCGTCTTCTTCCCCGAACGCGACGACCTCGGCGCGGTGCTCTCTCTGACCTTGAAGAAGGACGTGATCAACAAGCCGGTTGACGCCTTGCTCGAAATTTACCGCAAGATGCGACCGGGCGACCCGCCGACCGTGCAGACCTCTTATCGTCTCTTTGAAGGCATGTTCTTCGACGACCGCAAGTTCGATCTCTCGCGCGTCGGGCGTCTGAAGTTCAACATCAAGATGGGACGCCCCGAACGCGACCGCATCGCCGATCCGCTTCTTTCGGCGAGTGATTTCGTGCAGGTCATTTCGTATCTCTTGAAGATGCGCCGCAATCCGAGCGAGTTCATGTCGGACGACATTGACCATCTCGGCAATCGTCGCGTGCGCGCCGTCGGCGAACTCCTTGAGAACCAGTTTCGCATCGGCCTCGTCCGCATGGAACGCGCCATCAAAGAGAAGATGTCGATCCAGCAGGAGATGCAGACGACGATGCCGCGCGATCTGATCAACGCGAAGCCCGTGACGGCTGCCGTGCGCGAATTCTTCGGCTCGTCGCAACTCTCGCAGTTCATGGATCAGACGAACCCGCTCTCGGAGATCACGCACAAGCGTCGTCTCTCCGCGCTCGGACCCGGCGGTCTGTCGCGCGAGCGTGCGGGCTTCGAGGTGCGCGACGTGCACCCGACGCACTACGGGCGCATCTGCCCGATTGAGACGCCGGAAGGACCGAATATCGGACTTATCTCGTCGCTGTCGTGCTTTGCGCGCATCAACGAATTCGGCTTCATCGAGTCGCCGTATCGCAAGGTCGAGCATGGCCGCGTCGTGGAATACGTGCGCGTCATCAACGGCGGCGACACGAAGTTCAAACCGGGCGACCACATCTTGCAGGAGGAGATCGAGAAGGCCAACAAGCGCATCGGCGCGGACGGCAAAAAGGCCGACTACGAGCCTTACCCGTTCTACCTGACGGCCTGGGAAGAGGACAAATACGTCGTCGGGCAAGCCAACATCGAACTCGCGGAAGACGGCTACATCATCAACGAACGCAACGCCGCGCGCAAAGCGGGCGAGTTCGTCGTCGCTATCCGCGACGAACTGATCTACGTTGACGTTTCGCCGAAGCAACTCGTCTCCGTCGCCGCCTCGCTCATCCCGTTCCTTGAGAACGACGACGCGAACCGCGCTCTGATGGGGTCGAACATGCAACGCCAATCCGTGCCGCTCCTGCGCGCCGAGGCTCCGTACATCGGCACGGGCATGGAGCGCGTCACGGCGCGCGATTCGGGCGCGGTCGTCGCCGCACGGCGCGACGGCGTGGTGGACTACGTTGACTCCGAGCGCATCATCGTCAAAGCCGATCACAACGTTGACGGCACGATCTCGCGCGAGGTAACGGCGGACATCTACACGCTCACGAAGTTCAAACGCTCGAACCAGAACACCTGCATCAATCAACGCCCCATCGTCAACATCGGCGAGCGCGTTGACAAGGGACAGGTCATTGCCGACGGGCCTTGCACGGACAAGGGCGAACTCGCTCTCGGCCGCAACGTGCTCGTCGCTTTCATGCCGTGGCGCGGTTACAACTTCGAGGACGCGATCCTCGTCTCCGAGCGTCTCGTTAAAGATGATTACTACACTTCGATCCACATCGAAGAGTTGGAGATCGAAGCGCGCGACACGAAACTCGGCCCCGAAGAGATCACGCGCGACATCCCGAACGTCGGCGAAAACATGCTGCGCGATCTCGATGAATCGGGAATTATCCGCATCGGCGCACAGGTCAAGCCCGGCTCGATCCTCGTCGGCAAAGTGACGCCGAAGGGCGAGACGCAGTTGACGGCGGAAGAGAAACTCTTGCGCGCGATCTTCGGCGAGAAGGCGGGCGACGTGAAAGACGCGAGCCTCCAATGTCCTCCGGGCATCGACGGCACGGTCGTTGACGTGCAGGTCTTCACGCGCAAAGGACAGGAGCGCGACCAGCGTTCGATGGCGATTGAAGAAGAGGAAGAGAATCGCCTGCGGCGCGACCTTGAAGACGAGATGCGCATCCTTCGCGAGCAGCGCGACCAGCGCATCTACGAACTCTTCGAGGGGCGCAAACTCGCCGCCGACTTAACGGTGGATAAGGAAGTTCGCATTCCGAAGGGCGAGACGATCACGCGTGAGATGCTCGCGGGCGTCGAGCCGAAGGCTCTCAGGAAAGCGCATCTCGCTTCGACGCGTGTTGACGTGGCGGCGGAAGTTAAAGAGTACGAAGATCGCACCGACCGTCAGGTCAAAATTCTGACGGACATCTATGAAGACAAGATTTCCAAGTTGCGTCAGGGCGACGAACTCGCTCCGGGCGTGATCAAGATGGTCAAAGTCTTCATCGCGATGAAGCGCAAGCTATCGGTCGGCGACAAGATGGCCGGACGCCACGGTAACAAGGGCGTCATCGCGCGCATCCTGCCCGAAGAGGATATGCCGTATCTGCCGGACGGCACGCCCGTCGACATCGTGCTGAATCCGCTCGGCGTGCCTTCGCGCATGAACGTCGGTCAGATTTTGGAGACGCACCTCGGTTGGGCTGCGCGCGTGCTCGGCGTCCACTTTGCGACGCCCGTGTTCGACGGCGCGACCGAGCCTGAGATCAAGCAGAAGTTGAAGGAAGCGACGGCGCACCTGCGCGAGCAGGGCTTGCCGGACATCGTCGGCGATTCGGGCAAGACCGTGCTCTACGATGGTCTGTCGGGCGAAGCGTTCGAGCAGAAGGTGACCATCGGTTACATCTACATGCTCAAACTCTCGCACCTCGTTGACGACAAGATTCACGCGCGCTCGATTGGGCCGTACAGCCTGATCACGCAGCAACCGCTCGGCGGCAAGGCGCAGTTCGGCGGCCAGCGTTTCGGCGAGATGGAAGTCTGGGCTTTGGAAGCCTACGGCGCGGCTCACATTCTTCAAGAGTTGTTGACGGCCAAGTCGGACGACGTGGCCGGACGCTCGAAGATTTACGAGGCCATCGTCAAAGGCGAAGCAGACTTCAATCCGGGCGTGCCCGAATCCTTCAACGTGCTGGTGCGCGAACTCCAATCGCTCTGCCTCGACGTTGAACTCATTGATCGTAATGCCCCGCTCGACGAAACTTCGGACGGCGCGGGCAAGCCGGTCGTCGCGCTGCTCGGCGGCACGGAAGGATAGTAAAAGTAAGCAGTGAACGCGTGAGCCGCAAGCAGTTTTAGCCTGTCCACGGTTCACGCGCTCACCGCCACACGCTTTCATAACTGTTGTTTGTTTATCGGCTGACTGCTTACTAGGAGATAAAACGTGTTTCGATTCCAGCAAGAAAAAACGCAACTCGCGCCCGACTTTGAAGCGATTCGCATCTCGCTCGCGTCGCCGGAGAAGATCAGGCAATGGTCGCACGGCGAAGTGACGAAGCCGGAGACGATCAACTATCGCACGTTCAAGCCCGAACGCGACGGCTTGTTCTGCGCGCGCATCTTCGGCCCCGTCACCGATTGGGAATGCCTGTGCGGCAAGTACAAGCGCATGAAGCATCGCGGTGTCATTTGCGACAAGTGCGGCGTGGAAGTGACGCAGGCGAAGGTGCGCCGCGAACGCCTCGGCCACATCGAACTCGCCTCGCCTTGCTCGCACGTCTGGTTCTTCAAAGGCTTGCCTTCGCGCATCGGCCATCTGCTCGACATCCCCTTGCGCGAGCTTGAGAAGGTTCTCTATTTCGAGTCGTACATCGTCATCGATCCGGGCGACGCGCCCGTCAAAGAGCGGGAACTCCTGACCGACGAGCGTTACCGCGAACTGATGCGCGACTTCCCCGGCGCGTTCGTCGCGAAGATGGGCGCGGAGGCGATCAAGGAACTGCTCGCGATGGTCAACATCGAAGAACTCTCGGTTGACCTGCGCGTCAAGATGAAGGACGAGACTTCGCAGCAGAAGAAACTGAAATATTCCAAGCGGCTCAAGGTCGTCACGTCGTTCCGCAAGTCGGGCAATCAACCGAACTGGATGATCCTCGACGTGATCCCGGTCATCCCGCCCGAGCTTCGCCCGCTCGTGCCTCTCGACGGCGGACGCTTCGCCACGTCCGACTTGAACGATCTCTATCGCCGCGTCATCAACCGCAACAACCGTCTCAAGAAGTTGATGGAACTGCGCGCGCCCGAAGTCATCGTGCGCAACGAGAAGCGCATGTTGCAGGAAGCGGTTGACGCGCTATTCGATAACGGTCGGCGCGGACGCGTGCTGCGCGGCGTGAACAATCGCCCGCTCAAATCTCTGTCTGACACCTTGAAGGGCAAGCAGGGACGCTTCCGTCAGAACCTGCTCGGCAAGCGCGTTGACTATTCCGGTCGTTCCGTCATCGTCGTCGGCCCCGAGTTGAAACTTCATCAATGCGGTTTGCCGAAGAAGATGGCTTTGGAGTTGTTCAAGCCGTTCATCTACAATCAGCTTGAGAAGCAGCAATACGCCGCGACGATCAAGCAGGCGCGCGAGATGGTTGACCGCCAAGAGCCGGTCGTGTGGGACATCCTCGAAGAAGTGATCCGCGAGCATCCGGTGCTCTTGAATCGCGCTCCGACGCTTCACCGTCTCGGCATTCAAGCGTTTGAGCCGGTGCTCGTCGAAGGCAAGGCGATCAAGATTCACCCGCTCGTCTGCACGGCGTTCAACGCGGACTTCGACGGCGACCAGATGGCCGTCCACATCCCGCTCTCGCCCGAAGCGCAGATCGAAGCGGCGGTCTTGATGCTCGCCTCGAACAACATCCTCAGCCCCGCGTCGGGTCAGCCTATCGCCGTCCCGTCGCAGGACATCGTCCTCGGTTGCTACTACCTGACGCGCGACCGCGCAGGCTCCAAGGGCGAGGGACGCGTCTTCGCCAACACGGACGAAGTTCTGCTCGCGCTCGACGCGAAAGAAGTCACCACGCAGACGCCGATCAAGTTGCGTCTCGCGGGCGACCTCATCGATCTCACGCAGGAGCACGACACGCAGGACATCATGCGCGCCACCGTGCAGGAGAACGTGCGCCGCGTTATCAACACCACGGTCGGTCGCGTCATCTTCAACGATTCGATCCCGGCTGGTCTGCCCTACATCAACGGCACGCTCAAGAAGAAGGGCTTAACGGCCATCGTCAACTATTGCCACCTGCGTCTCGGCCACGTGATGACGGTGAAGATGCTGGACGATCTGAAAACGCTCGGCTTCAACTATGCGACGCGTGCCGGAATTTCCATCGGCATTGACGATCTCGTCACGCCGGATGCGAAGAAGGTGCTCGTCGGGCAGGCCGACTCGGACGTGATCGAAGTTGACAAGCAGTATCGCGACGGCGTGATCACGAACGGCGAGCGTTACAACAAGGTCATCGCCATCTGGTCGGAAGTCACGGACAAGGTCGCCAAAGAGATGTTCAAGGCGATGGACAAGCGCGAGAAGGATTTGAACGAACTGAACCCGATCCTGATCATGTCGGATTCGGGCGCGCGCGGTACGGCGCAGCAGATTCGCCAACTCGCGGGCATGCGCGGCTTGATGGCGAAGCCTTCGGGCGAAATCATCGAGACGCCGATTCGTTCAAACTTCCGCGAAGGCTTGAACGTCTTGCAATACTTCATCTCGACGCACGGCGCGCGCAAAGGTCTTGCCGACACTGCGCTCAAAACCGCCGACTCGGGTTATCTCACGCGTCGCCTCGTTGACGTGGCGCAGGACGTGATCATCAGCGAGCCGGATTGTGGCACGCTGCGCGGAATTTCTTCGACGGCCATCGTGGAAGGCGGCGAAGAGATCGAGAGTTTGCGCGACCGCATCGTCGGGCGCACGGCTCTGGACGACGTGATCGATCCCGTCGAGGGGCGCGTCATCGTCGAGACCGGCGCGGAGATCAACGAAGACGTGGCGGCGGAGATTCAACGCTCCGGCGTGCAGCGCGTCCGCATCCGTTCGGTGTTGACGTGCGAGTCGCGTCGCGGCGTCTGCATCAAGTGCTACGGGCGCAATCTCGCAACAGGCCGTCCCGTTGACATCGGCGAAGCGGTCGGCGTCATCGCCGCGCAATCCATCGGCGAGCCGGGCACGCAGCTTACGATGCGCACGTTCCACATCGGCGGCACGGCGCGTCTCGAAGAGTCTTCCAAGCACGAAGCGCGCACGGACGGCACGATTCATTACGTCGAGTTACAGACGGTCAAAAACCGCAAGGGCGAGATCATCGCCATGAATCGCAACGGCGCGCTCACCATTCACGACGAGCGCAACCGCGAAGTGGCGCGCTTCCAGATCGTCTACGGCGCGCACCTGCACGTCGAAGAAGGTCAGCGCGTGAAGCAGGATCAACTGCTGGCGACGTGGGACCCGTTCACGTTCGCGATTCTCACGGAAGTGGCGGGCAAGATTAAGTATCAGGACTTGAAGGAAGGCGTGACGGTTGACGAAGAGGTGGACGAGGTCACAGGCCAGTCGCGTCTCGTCGTCAAAGATTCGCCGGACGAGAAGAAGCAGCCGCGCTTTGAAATTCGCAGTTTGAGCGCGAACAAAATCCTGAAGACTTACCAGATGCCCGTGCGCGCCAACCTCATGGTCGGCGACGGCGACGAGGTTGAACCGGGCGACGTAATCGCGAAGATTCCGCGCGAGACGACGAAGACGAAAGACATCACGGGCGGTCTGCCCCGCGTCGTCGAGTTGTTTGAAGCGCGCAAGCCGCGCGAGACGGCGATCATGTCCGAGATTGACGGCATCATCAAACTCGGCCCCATCGCCAAGGGCAAACGCAAACTCATCGTCGTCGGCAACGACGGCGAGGAGCGCGAGTACGACATCCCGCGCGGCACGCACATCAACGTGCAGGAAGGCGACCGCGTCCGTGCCGGCGAGGCTCTGATGGACGGCCCCTTGAACCCGCACGACATCTTGCGCGTGCTCGGCATGAACCGTTTGCAGGAGTACATCGTCAACGAGATTCAAGAGGTCTATCGCCTGCAAGGCGTGAACATCAACGACAAGCACATCGAAGTGATTGTCCGGCAAATGTTGCGCTGGGTGAAGATTCGCGAAGTCGGCGACACGGAATTCTTGCTCGACGAGCAGGTTGATCGTTTCCGCTTCACGGACGAAAACGCGCGCGTGGCCGAACTTGAAGACGGCGGCGGGGAACAGGCGAAGGCCGAACCCTTGCTGCTCGGCATCACGAAGGCGTCGCTCTCGACCGACTCGTTCATCTCTGCGGCTTCGTTCCAGGAGACGACGCGCGTGTTGACCGAAGCGGCGATCTCCGGTCGTATAGACTACCTGCGCGGCCTCAAGGAGAACGTCATCATGGGTCGGCTCATCCCTGCCGGGACGGGCATGGAGTTCTACCGCAACGTTACGGTTGACCGCGACGAGACGGCTGAACACGCCGCACACATTGAGCGCGGCGGCTTGGACGATCTGCCGGAACTTCCCGCCGTGCTCGATACAGCAGCGGCCAACGCCACCCGCCCCACAGTCGTCGCGGCTGCGGGCGACGGCGACGCCGCGGGCGACGACGAAGAGTAAAGCCAACTCTTTCGTTCACTAAACACTGGAAGGGCGTCTCCATTCTTGGAGACGCCCTTTCTGTTTTCTCGTTCAAGCTTGGAGCGGATTTGAATGTACGGCAGGCTGACAGCCTGCCGTACGATTCATGCGAAACCGCTCTATTGCCCCATCGCCGCGTCTTTGCCTTTTGGTGTCGCCGTCGGACGATATTGTGTCGGGTCGTACCAGCCATATTTGGCTCCCGTCCAGTAGAGGCAACCGGCCTTGCCGTCCAGAATTTGCCAGATCAAATCGCCGCGCACGGAAGGGAAGTTTTGGGCGGCCTCTGCTTTAAGCAGCTTGCGCGCCTCTGTGCCGGTTTGCGTCCGCATCTCGATGCCGACGGCATTTTTGAGCAAGTAGGTCTGTTTCGCGTCCGCGTTGCGCCATCCTGCCGACTTGTAGCCGTGAATGATGGCGAGGAGCGTGTCGCCCGCTTTCGCCTGCGCCCGCAGGGGAGGCGGCGTGGCTCCTTGATCCACGCGCGCTGCCGTCAAAGGCGTGCTCACGTGATGCGGGTCTTCGAGAATCCAGTTGGAGAATTCGCTGTTGATCTCGGAGAGTTGCGCGCGGTTCGGTTTGACGATGATCGCGATGTCCTGTGAATTGTCGCCGTTGAAGTCTCCTGTGAGGGCGGAAGCGCGGCCACTCGCGTCGGCTGTGACGGCGGTTTGATAAACGCGCGCGAGCACCGCCTCCACCTCCGAGGGCTGCGGGGGAGCGGCGTTCGTAGCGACTGCCGCGACGCCGGGCGTGGGCGAGGGAAGCAGCGGCGACGGGGTGACGGCTTGCGCCTCCGGTCGGGTTGAAGGCGGCGCGTTCGTCGCGCTCGCCGGCGCGCTGTCCTTGGCGCAACTCGACAAGACGGCGGCAGAGAGAATTGCGATAAGGAGGTAGCATCCCGTCGCGAGTGCGTTTCGACTGAATGTTCGAGCGTGCATCTTTGTGGGTTCCTATGAGTTTATATTGAGTTGCACAAGTCCTG
>DASYMM010000075.1:0-19186 GCA_036009085.1 Pyrinomonadaceae bacterium
AAAAATCTAGAGCCGGGCGCGAGCGTTCACACGCGAACGTCGCGCCGCCATTTCGCCAAATCAATCGCGGCGGCTGTCTTGGTTGCGCCGCTCGTTGCGACAACGACGGACGCGCAGACGCCGCCCGCCGCGACGAAGCAAGCGCCCGCGCCGCCGAACCCCCAGCCGACGCCCGCCGCCGCCGCGCCGCAAAATGCGCCAACGCCCGTCGGCGAAGCTTACGCGGAAGTTGCTCGCCTGCGCTTCGGCGAAAAGCTGTCGGCGGACGAACTCGCGCGCCTGAAACGCGACATCGAAGGCAACGTCCGCACGGCGGAACGCCTGCGCGCCTTCAAACTCAAGAACGCCGACGAGCCGGACTTCATCTTCATCGCTTAAAAGCATCTTTTGTTTTAACTTTGCGCCTCCAGCGTGAAATCCTTCTCGCCAAGGCGCAAAGTTAAAACCGAAGGCGCAGTTGATTCGTTCTTCACTTTAACCCTTTCCCCTTCCGAAGATTTTATGCTCACCGACGACACCTTCTACTCTTCCATCGGCGAACTCGCCGCGCAGATACGCGCGCGCAAACTCTCGCCCGTCGAGTTGACCGAAGGCTATCTGGCGCGTCTCGAACGATTCGGCGCGCGGCTCGGCGCGGTCGCACACATCATGCGCGAGAGCGCGCTCAGAGAAGCGCGGCAAGCGGAGCGCGAGATTCGCGCGGGTCGCTACAAGGGTCTGCTGCACGGCATCCCCTACGGCGCGAAAGACCTCCTCGCCACGCGCGACGCCCCGACCACTTGGGGCGCGACGCCCTACAAAGATCAACGCTTCGACTACGACGCAACCGTCATACGCAAACTACGCGACGCGGGCGCAATCCTCTGCGCCAAGCTCGCGATGGTCGAACTCGCGGGCGGCATGGGCTACAACCAGGCCGACGCGAGTTTGACGGGCGCGTGCCGCACGCCCTGGAACACGGACTACTGGAGCGGCGGTTCGTCTTCGGGGCCGGGCGCAGCCGTCGCCGCCGGACTCGTCGCCTTCGCCATCGGCTCGGAGACTTCCGGGTCGATCATCACGCCCGCGGCCTTCTGCGGCGTCGCTGGCTTGAGGCCGACCTACGGCATGGTCTCCCGCCACGGCGCGATGGCCTTGTGCTGGACGCTCGATAAACTCGGCCCCATGTGTCGCGCCGCTGCCGACGCAGGGATAGTGCTCGCCGCCATCGCCGGACACGATCCGCTCGATGCGTCGTCGGTTGAGCGCAGCAAGTTTCGTTACCCTTTAAGCGTCGCCACGAGCAATGCGAACGCGCGCCGGAAAACGTTGCGCCTCGCCGTGTTGAAGGATTCATACGAGAAGGCGCAAAAAGAGGTGCGCGAGAATTTCCTCGCCTCGCTCGAAGTCTTGAAGCGTGTGGACGAGCGCGTGATTGTCGAGTTGGATGTGAAGCTGCCGGACTTTCCCTACGGCGCGGCGGTCGGGACGATTGTTGACGCGGAGGGCGCGGCGGCGTTTCGCGACCTGATCGAATCGGGACGCGTCGGCGAACTCGCTTCGCCCGAAGGACGCGTGGGCGGCTACTCCGCGTCGCTCGTCACCGCCGTTGATTACCTCCACGCGATGCGCCTGCGCGTGCCGATGCGCCGCGCGTGGCGCGAGTTGTTTCAAAAATACGACCTGCTCGTCGCACCCTCGCGCGCCACCGTCTCCTATCCCGTCAACAAAACTTTCGACCAAGCCTATCCGGGCATCGGCGCGTCTTCGCCCATCGGCGCAAGCAATCTAGTCGGCGTGCCGGCCATCAGCGTCCCGAACGGCTTCGGGCAAGCTGGCTTGCCGACCGGCATCCAATTCGTCGGCGCGACGTGGAGCGAACTCACGCTCGTCGAACTGGCCGACAAGTATCAACAGGCGACCGACTGGCACAAGCGACGCCCGAAACTTGCATGAAGGAAGACTGTCCGTTGTCCGTAGTCAGAAGACTATCCATTGTCCGTGGTCAGTTGTCCGTTGCATCTGGCCTTCCAAGCGAGGGGCTAACGATTGAATTGAGCAACCGATTAGGGACAAAAACAACGGACAACTGACTACGGACAACGGACAGCTTTTGAGTCTTATGCTCCGAACAATCCACACCGTCTGCACCTATCTCATCATCGCGCTCGGCGTCGTGCATCTCCTGTTCACCTTTCACGATTACGACGCCTTCACGCTCCGCGCGCTGTGGTTCGCGGGCGCGGGCTTCGCGATCCTGTTCGCGGGCTTTCTAAACTTGAGTTTGCTCCGGCTCGCCGCGCGCGACGCGGTGGTGCGTACGCTTTGTGTCATCACGAACCTGCTTTGCGCGAGCCTCTTCGGCGCGGCTCTCTGGCTGATGCAACAGCCGCAGGTCTTCGTCGGCGTCGCGCTCTTCGCCGTCGCCGCCGTCGCCTCGCTCGCCGCACGTCCGCGCGCTTCCCGGTAATTCGACGCGTTCTATCTCTCCAACAGTCTCGGCAGATCGAGCAGCAGGGCGACCGTGCCGTCGCGCAGGGTGAATGCGCCGCCGACGCCGCGCCAGCGCGTAGCGTGGCGTCCGAGGCTGCGTACCAACGCTTCGCGCTCGCCTTCAATACGATCAACCGCGACGACGAACTTCTCTGGCGCGTCCGCGCCCTGCCACGCGTGCTTATCGTCTCGCTCGCGCCGCATCACGACGACGGGCAACGTGTGGCGCGTGCGCTCCGTCCGCGCCCGTTCACCTTCGAGCAGCGAGCGCAGGGAGATGAGCGGGAGTTGCTCGCCGTGCCAGCGCGCCGTGCTGTCCGCTTCGTCGCCCTCGATCTCCTCCGGTTCGAGATAAGCTAAGGCGATGACGTGGCTCATGTCGCACGCGTAAGCGTAGCCGCCCGCGCGCACGACGACGACCGGGACGAGCGCGAGCGTGAGCGGCACGCGCAACTCGAAGGTCGTCCCCACGCCGCGCGCCGTGCGCACGCGCAACTCGCCGCCCGCCTGCTCCAACGCGTGCTCCACCACGTCGAGGCCGACGCCGCGACCCGACACCGTGGAGATTTCGGCGGCGGTGGAAAAGCCCGGACGAAAGATGAGACGCAACGCGTGCTCGTCCGTGACGTGCGCGCCCGCTTCGAGCAATCCTTGCGCGACGGCGACGCGCGCCACGCGCTCCGTGTCAATGCCACGCCCGTCGTCGGCCACGCGCACGCGCACGCGCGAGCCTTCCGCAGCCACTTCCAGACGCACGCGCCCGCCGGGAGGCTTCCCCGCCGCGCGCCGCTCCTCTGCCGTCTCGATGCCGTGGTCAACCGCGTTGCGCAGCAGGTGCAGGAGCGGTTCGCCGATCTGTTCCGCGAGCACGCGGTCAACGCGCACGTCGCCGCCCGCCACTTCCAACTCGATCTCTTTCCCGGCCACGCGCGCCGCGATGCGCGCCGCACGCGCCGCGCGTTCGAGCACGGGCATGAGCGGCTGCATGCGCAGGCTCATCACGCGCTCCTCCAACGCGCCGAAATCTTCTCGCAGACGCCGCACTCGCGCCTCCTCCTGCGTCTCGTCGGCGGGCGTTGCAGCGGGAACGCCCGGCACGTCTGCCTGTTCGAGCACCGCCAGCGTATCGGTGAAAAGTTCGTGCGTGGCCGTTACCAGTTCGTCCAGTTCGTGCAGGGGCACGCGCACGAAGACGGGAGCGCGCGACGACGCGGCGACCGGGGCGACGCTCGATGCGTCCGGCGACGCGGCGACGTGTGAGTCGTTCGCGTCAGACGTTGAGGCATCTTCGGCGGTCGCGGTTACGCTTGCGTCAACAAGTTCGGGTTCGTCGCCTGTCCAAGCGACTGTCGCGCCGAAGGGCGCGAGGCGCGTTTCGAGTTCTTCGCGCGGGCAGATCGTCGTGTAGAGGATGCGAAAAGCGATCTCGTCGGGCGCGTTTGCAGGGTCGCCCGGAAACGTCGAAATGATCTCGCCGCACTCGCCGAGCGCGGCGGTGAAGCGACCGAAACTCTGATCCAGCGTGGCGAGATCAAAGGAGGCCGCGAGCAGCAACACACGCGCGCCTTCCCGCACAGACTCGCCGAGATGTCGCCCTTCGACGGCCGACAACGCGCGCCCGATCTCCGCGGGCAAAGCGGCGACGGGGTTGGCGCGTTGATTCGTCTCTTGATCTGAGGAGCGTTCGGGTGCGCCGCCCGCCTGTTGCCGCAGTCTTTGAAAAATATCGTTGAGGAGATTCGCTTCGCCGGATAACCGAGTATGGCCGTCGCTGCCCTGTGCGACGGAGGCGAGGGTGAGCGCGAGCGCGTTGGTCGCGTCTTCGCAGGTGTCAATTGACGCCTCTGTGAGCGGCGCGCGCCCGCCGCGTACGGCGTCGAGGAGGTTTTCAAATTCGTGCGCGAGGCGGCTGACGGGCGCAAGCCGGGGGAGTGTGGCGGCGGAGCCTTTGAGCGTGTGGACGTGTCGAAAGATGCGCGCGATCAACTCTCGACGCGCGCGCCCGTCCGCTTCGCCGTGGACGCGGCGCAAGCGTTCGATGTCTCTGAACAGAACTTCGATCCGCTCGTCGGCCTCGGCCAGAAATTCGCGCAACAGTTGATCGTCCATCACACCCGATTATAGACGTTTGCGCGGACGGGCGGGAAAGATTCGGGCGGGTAAGCGTCGGAGTGAAAGTAAAAACCTTCACCGCAGAGGCACGGAGCTTCCGCAGAGTTTCCGCAGAGAGTTGAATGGTCAAGTCTCTGCGCTGACTCTGCGGCTGGGCTCCGCGCCGCTGCGGTGAGGGTCTTAATTCTTAGTTGCTGGCTCTCTGTCTGGAGAGCGTCTGCGCGCGTTCGACGAGTTGGATGAACTCGGTGCGGTAGCCTTGCGCGTCGGCTCCGGCGGCGGCGCGTGCGAGGGCGGCAACGTCCGTGTAGCGCACGTCGCCCTTGTATTTAGAGTCGCGCAGGAGCATGCCGAAGCCTGCGACTGCCGAGGAGAATTTGAGATTGTTAGACGCGCTCTCAAGCGTCCCGCCCGCGTCCGACACCCACACGCTCAAGAGTTTGCTCGCGCTCGCCTCCGGGTCTTTGTAACGAATCTTGATCGTCATCAACTCCTTCATGTCCGCGCTCGCGGAAACTTCGGTGGGCTTTTGATACTTCAACTCGTCAACGCCTGGGTTGTCGAATTTCTGCCCGAAGGGAACGACTTCGTAGAGCGCGGTGACGGTGTGGCCTGCGCCGATCTCGCCCGCGTCTTTCGTGTCGTCGTTGAAATCCTGATCGCGTAGCAGCCGGTTCTCGTAGCCGATGAGACGATAGGCGGCGGCCTGTCGCGGGTTGAACTCGACTTGAATCTTCACGTCTTTGGCGATGGTCGCCAGCGTCGCGCCGAGTTGTTCGCCGAGCACTTTGCGCGCTTCCTGTAGTTCGTCTATGTAGGCGTAGTTGCCGTTGCCTTTGTCCGCGAGTTTCTCCATCGTCGCGTCTTTGACGTTGCCCGTGCCGAAGCCGAGCACGGAGAGGAAGACGCCGCTCTTGCGTTTCTCTTCGATGAGACGCACGAGTTCGCCCTCGCTCGTCACGCCGACGTTGAAGTCGCCGTCAGTGGCGAGAACGACGCGGTTGATGCCGCCGCGTATGAAATTCTCTGCGGCGACGCGATATGCGAGTTGGATGCCTTCGCCGCCGTTGGTCGAGCCTCCGGCTTCGAGCGCGTCGAGCGCGGCGAGGATTTCGCCGCGACGGTCGCCCGGCGTGGACGGCAGCACGAGGCCGCTCGAACCGGCATAGACGACGATGCTGATCCTATCGCGCGCGTCGAGTTGTTCGGCGAGCATGCGAAGCGATGATTTAACGAGCGGGAGTTTGTTCGGCGAGTTCATCGAACCCGACACGTCCAAAAGAAAGACTAGATTCGCGGGCGGCAAATCTTCCTTGAGCATGCGCTTGCCCTGCAAGCCGATGTGGACGAGGCGATGCTTCGTGTTCCACGGGCAGGCCGAAACTTCCGCGTTGATGGAGAAGGGCGCGTCGCCTTTGGGCTGCGGGTAATCGTAGGAGAAATAGTTGATCAACTCCTCGATGCGGACGGCGTCTTTCGGCGGGAGTTGGCCGTCTTTGAGGAAGCGGCGCGTGTTGCTGTAGGAAGCCGTATCCACGTCAATCGAGAAGGTGGAGAGCGGCGCGCGTGCGACCTCGAAAAAAGGGTTCTCGTCAATGTGGCTGTAGGCTTCGGTGTTGAACTCTCTATCGTCAACGCGGTCTCCATCGCGTCGAACAATTAAGCCTTTGGCTACCTCTTGCGCCGCCCGCGACTCCGGTTTAGGCATGGTCATCGCTGAGACGAGCGGCGCGGGCGCGTTGTTGGCGGTCTTCGCCGCCGCCTCGTCCTTGCGCGACAGCTTATCTCGCTCGCTCACGTTCAGGCGTTCGCAGGAAGACAAAAGCAGCGCGGCGACGATGCACAGCGCGAGCCAGCGCAGGCGTGCGCCGGTGTGCGGCGAATTGTGAAGGGGATGTCGGAGTTTGAAATCGGACGAGGTGCGTGTGCTGATCTTGGCGTCGCTCATAAATCCTCCTGCGCGTGTGCGCTTAACAGCTTGTTTCCAAACCTTGCATTCACTTGAATGCACGCGGCAGGAGAAACTTGCAGGAGCCGGAAAACTTTTCCTTTGCGGCGAGCAACGACCGGCGAGACTTTGTTCAACGCGCGCTGCGGCGAGACGAGGCGCGCGTGGCTGGTTTCGGCGCGGGCGGCGGGCCTGTGTAGCGGTAGTGGCCTGTGATCTTCCAAGCGAAGAGGATGTCTTCGATCTTCGGACCCTGCCCGATGTTGTGCATGATCATGTACCTGCCGGGCGTCGCAGAGGGCACGTCAACCATAAGGCCGATGTGCGTCTGCGACGTGTTCAAGTCCCACGTCACGATGTCGCCGGGCTTGTAGTCCGCAGCCTCGTCCGTGATGGGGAGCGAGCGGCCTTTGCGCTCGAAGAAGACGCGCAGGTTCGGCACGCGGCGGTGGTCTATGTTTGTGTCGGTCGAAGTCAATCCGAACTTCGTCGGGTAGCGCGAGAAGTTGGCGGCCATGTCCTCGTGCACTTCCTTCTGCAAGTCTATGCCGAGCGCGCGATACGAACGGATCACTTCATCCGTGCAGACGCCCTTGTCCGCGGGCACGTCTCCGTTCGGGTAGTCCAACTTGTAATACGTCGCGTCGTACTCGACCTCGTGCGCCGTGCGCTCGATTGCCGCCGCGACGAGACGTTCAAGCGCGGGCGATTCATAGACGACTTTCGCGGGTTGCGGCGTGGGGGTCGTCGCCGCCGTGCCGGAGCGTTCGGTCTGACCTTTGCGCTGAGAGACGGCGCGCGGGACGCCGCACGCGCTGACGATTAGGAGCAACGCACAGAGCAGAGAGACGGGCGGGAAAATTTTCAACGACGGCATAGGTTGTTTCCGAAGTCGCGACAAGTTGAGCGCGCCGCCGCGCATTTTCAATAGCGTGTGATGTGGAATTATACGAAGGGGTTGTGCAGAAGTTTGCGACGGATGCAGTGCAAGGCGGAAAGTGATAGGCTATCATTTTGAGCACCAACGGAACAATTGTCAGGAAGCGCGGCGGAACTTCTACAGGAGCCGCCCGCCGCCGCAGCGTCTCTCAAACGAGGTGATCAGACTTTGAGCGCACAACAAAACCAGACCGACTACTCGCAATTCATCGCCGAAAACTTCGGCGCAAACGCCACTTACGTCGAGACGCTCTTGCAGCGTTTCCAGAGCGACCCCTCGCTCGTGGACGAATCGTGGCGCGCCTACTTCTCGGAGATGATCGGCGGCGAGCCTGCCGCAGCAACGTCCGGCACCGCCTCTGCCTCCGGCAACGGCGCGGCCAACACGACCGCCGCCGCACCACGCGCAACAGACGGCAACAACGCCGCGACAACAGCCGCCACTCCCGCACGCGCTGCTGAAGCTGCAACTACCGCGCCCGCCACGACGGCCGCCGCGCAGCCTACAGCCGCCACGCCGCCCGCCGCCGCTCAACAAACCGCGCAGGCCGCGCCCGCCGCCGCTGCCGCCGCTACACCTGCGAAGTCCGGCGCGACGTTGGAAACCTCCCCGATTCGCGGCGCGGCCTTGAAGATCGTCGAGAACATGGAGACGAGCCTCACGGTGCCGACCGCGACCTCGAACCGGCAAGTGCCCGTCAAGCTGCTCGAAGAAAATCGCACGATCATCAACAGGCATCTCAAGGAGCAGAACGGCGGCAAGGCTTCCTACACGCACGTCATCGCCTACGCGCTCCTGCGCGCGCTCGACAAATATCCCCAACTCAACGACGGCTTCACGCTCGCCGATGGAAAACCCGCGCGCGCGCGTCGCCCCGAAGTCAATCTCGGCGTGGCGATTGATATTCAGAAGAAGGACGGCACGCGTTCGCTCCTCGTCCCGAACATCAAGGCGGCCAACACGCTCTCGTTCTCGGAGTTCGTCAAGGCTTACGACGACGTGGTGAAACGCGCACGCGAAGGCAAACTCGGCCTGCCCGATTTTCAGGACACGACCATCTCGCTCACAAACCCCGGCACCATCGGCACGGTCGCTTCGACGCCGCGCCTCATGTCCGGTCAGTCCGTCATTATTGCAACGGGCGCGATTGAATACCCCGCCGAGTATCACGCGATGTCTGCCGAAGCCCTCTCGCAACTCGGCATCAGCAAGACGCTCACGATCTCTTCCACCTACGACCACCGCATCATTCAAGGCGCGGAGTCGGGCGCGTTCCTCGCGCACGTCCACGAACTGCTCGTCGGCAAGCACGAGTTTTACGAAGGCATCTTCCTCGATCTCGGCATCGCCTATCGCCCGATGCAGTGGGCTGTGGATCGCAATCCGGCTCTGCTCGGCGGCGACCGCACGCAGGAGCAGATCGTCAAACAGGCGCGCGTGCTCGAACTGATCAACGCTTATCGCGTGCGCGGCCATCTCATCGCAGACATCGATCCGCTCCACGCGATGCCCGTCCATTATCACGCCGAACTCGATCTCGAAACTTACGGGCTGACGATCTGGGACCTGGATCGCAAGTTCATCACGGGCGGACTCGGAGGCCGCGAGAGTTCGACGCTACGCGAAATTCTGGACATCCTGCGCCGCGCCTACTGCGGCAAGGTCGGCACGGAATATCGCCACATCCAGAGCAAGGAGCAGAAGACGTGGATACGCGAGCGCATCCGGCAGGAGTTTGTTGACCCCGAACCGCTTTCCGCCGAGACGCGCAAGCAACTGCTCGAACGCTTGATCGCCGCCGAACAGTTCGAGCGTTTCCTGCACACGAAGTATCTCGGCGCGAAGCGTTTCTCGCTCGAAGGCTGCGAGACGATCATCCCGCTACTTCATCAGTTGATCGAGCTTGCGGCGGAGCACGGCGTCGAAGACATCACGCTCGGCATGGCGCATCGCGGTCGTCTGAACGTGCTGGCAAACGTCGTGGGCAATTTCAGCGAAAGAATCTTCACGTCCTTCGAGGGTTCGGTGCATCCGAATTTTCCGGCCGACGAAGGCGACGTGAAATATCATCAGGGCGCGCGTGGCAAACGCGAGACGGCGAGCGGGCGCGAGGTCGCCATCACCGTGTCGCCCAATCCGAGCCATCTTGAGTTTGTTGATGCGGTCGTCGAAGGCATGGTGCGCGCCAAGCACGATGCGATGAACGCGCCGCGCGAAGAAGTGATTGACCGCGCGCTGCCTGTGCTGCTGCACGGCGACGCGGCGTTCGCCGGGCAGGGCATCGTGATGGAAACTCTGAACCTCGCCGAACTGCGCGGCTATCGCACGGGCGGCACGATTCACATCATCATCAACAACCAGATCGGCTTTACGACTTCGCCCGAACAGGGACGCTCCACGATCTATTCGACCGACGTGGCGCGCATGACGCAACTCCCGATCTTCCACATCAACGGCGACGACCCGGAAGCCGCCTTTCGCACCCTTCGCATCGCGCTCGATTACCGGCAGGAGTTCAACAAGGATGTCGTCTTAGACGTGATCGGCTTCCGCCGCCTCGGGCACAACGAAGGCGACGAGCCGAGTTACACGCAGCCCTTGATGTACGCGCGCGTCAAAGCGCATCCGGGCGTCCGCACGGTTTACGCCGGGCGGCTCATACGCGAGGGCGTGCTCACGGAGGCCGACGTGGACGCGATGATCAAAGCGCGCGTCGAGCATTACGAAGCGGCGCAGGCGCGTGCGAAGGAGATCGTCGCGGCGAAGCCGAAGATGACGGAAGTTCCGGCGGCGATCATCGAAGAGGACGGATCGGAGATGGTGGAAACGGGCGTCTCGGCTGATGTGGTGCGTGAGATCGCGCACAAGATCGCGGTCGTCCCTGTGGGCTTCAACGTCAATCCGAAGATGGTGAGCCAACTTGCGCGGCGCGAAAAGATGGGCGCAGGAAGCGTGCCGATGGATTGGGCGTTCGGCGAAGCGATGGCCTTCGGCACGCTCGCGCTCGAAGATACGAACGTGCGTCTGAGCGGTCAGGATTCGGGGCGCGGCACGTTCAGTCAACGCCATGCGATCTTGTACGACACACAGACGGGCAAGGCTTGGACGCCGCTCTCGGAACTCGCCGCGCGCGAGAACGGGCGACCGCGCTTTGAAGTCTTCGACAGTTCTCTGTCGGAGCAAGGCGTGATGGGATTCGAGTACGGGTATTCGGTCGAGGCGCTGGACGCGCTCGTGATGTGGGAGGCGCAGTTCGGCGACTTCTCGAACGGCGCGCAGGTGATCATAGATCAGTTCATCGCGCCGGGCGTTGACAAGTGGCAGCAGCCTTCGCGCCTCGCGCTCCTCCTGCCGCACGGCTACGAGGGGCAGGGGCCGGAGCACTCCAACGCGCGGCTCGAACGCTACCTCCAACTCTGCGCCGAGAACAACATGCAGGTCTGTTACCCGACGACACCCGCGCAATATTTCCACCTCCTGCGCCGACAGGTGAAACAGAAGATTGCGCGCCCGCTCGTCGTCCTGACGCCGAAGAGTTTGCTGCGTCTGCCCGCCGCAACTTCATCAGTCGAAGAGTTGACGACGGGAGGGTTTTTGCCAGTGATTGACGATGCGGAGATCAAAAACAGCGAGGAAGTTTTGCGCATCGTTTTGTGCAGCGGGAAGGTCTATTACGATCTGAACGCGGCGCGCGTGAAGTCGGACGACAGGCGCGTCGCCATCGTCAGGCTCGAACAGTTCTACCCGTTCCCCGAACGGCGTCTGCGCGAAGTCTTCGCGCGCTACCCGAACGCGACGCAACTCGTGTGGGCGCAGGAAGAGCCGAAGAACTACGGCGGCTGGCACTTCGTCGAGCCGCGCCTGACGGGGATGATCAAGAATTGCGAGCGGCCTTACTACGTCGGGCGCACGGCGTCGGCCAGCCCCGCCACGGGTTCCTACACGATTCACGAACTCGAACAACGCGAACTCGTCAACAACGCGCTCACGACCGACGCGCCCGTCATCTCCAACGCGAGCACGGACAAATACGCGGGCGAAGCCGACTCCTAATCCGTCGCCGCTTGCGCATCAACAAGAACGGCTGAAACTCTCTGTGCCCTCTCCGTGTGCTCTGTGTCTGCGGTGGTGAGTGCTAGTTGATCAAGCATTCACCACCGCAGACACAGAGGACACAGAAGGGGCACAGAGGAAAGCATTAGTTCCATGCGATAGCGCACACGCGGAGGGATTATGGCGTTTGGAACGAATAGCGGACGTGGCTGGCGGGCGGCGGTGTTGTGTCTCGTGCTCGGCCTGTTGTTCTCTACCGTAGCGCACGCGCAAAGCGCGCCGCGACAACTGACGCCGGAACAGTCGAAGGCTCTCGGCGAGATGTTGGAACTGATGCAGCAGTCCGACAAGCAGAGAGACGGCGGACAACCCGACGCCGCGATAGACGCGATGACGCGCGCTCTTGCCATCGGCGAAAAGGCTTTTGGCGAAAGCCATTTCAGCGTCGCGCTCTCGCTCGACAAAATCGGCATGCTGCGCATGATGAAGGGCGATCTGGCCGGGGCGGAAACCATCTACCTGCGCGCCCTCTCCATCCGCGAAAAACTGGACGGGGCGGAACACCCGAACGTCGCTTCCGCTCTCAGCGCGCTCGGCACCAACTATCTCAAGCGAGAAAATTTCGCAGCGGCGGAGGCCGCCTATCGCCGCGTGCTCGCCATCCGCGAAAAGTCGCTCGGCGCAGAGCACCCCGATGTCGCCATCGCGCTCTACAGTCTCGCTTCCGTCTATTCGCGGCGCGGCGACTACACGCGCGCCGAGCCGCTCCTGAAGCGCTCCCTGGCGATTCAAGAGAAGGTGGAGCCGGACAGTTTCTTCGTCGCCCTCATTTTGAACAACCTCGCGCACCTTTACATGGAAACGGGCAACTACGAGCAATCGGAGTCGCTCTTCAAACGCAGCCTCGCGCTGCATGAGAAAATGTTCGGCCTCGAACACGCCTACGTCGCCACGCCGCTCAACAGTCTCGCCGTTCTCTACCGCACGAAGGGCGATTACCTGCGCGCCGAACCGATGCTCAAGCGTGCGCTCGCCATACAGGAAAAAACCGTGGGGCCGGATCACCCCGACACGGCCATCGCGCTCACGAGTCTGGCGATCCTCTACAGCGACCGTGGCGACAACGAACGGGCGTTGCCTCTTTTGCAGCGCGCGCTCGCCATCAGGGAGAACGCCAAAGGGACGGAGAGTTCGACCGTCGCCGCGACCCTCAGCAGCATTGCCTACGTCTACAATGCGAAGGGCGATAATGCGCGCGCCGTCGAACTGTACACGCGCGCCCTCGCCATTGCGGAAAAGAGTGTGGGCATGGAGAGTCCGCTCTATGCCACCGTCCTCAGCAATCTGTCCGTCGCTTATTCCGACCAGCGCGACTTCGCGCGAGCTGAGCCGTTGATCAAAAAAGCTCTGGCGATCAGGGAGAAGACTCTGGGGCCGGAGCACCCAGACCTCGCAATGTCGCTCAACAATCTCGCCTACATCTATTTCGCGCAGAACGAGTTTGTGCGCGAGGAGCCGCTCTACCGGCGCGCGCTGGCGATCACGGAAAAGGCGTATGGGGCGGAGCACCCGAACGTCGGCATTTTCCTCGCCAACCTCTCGACCGTCTACTGGGGGCGCGGCGATACGCGGCAGGCGCTTGCCCTCTTGACGCGCAACGCCAACTTGCGTGAACGCAACCTCGCAATCCTACTCACCACCGGCTCGGAAGAACAGAAGCGACGCTACATGGCGACGCTCCAAAGCGAAACCGACGCCACCGTCTCCTTCCACGCGCGCACCGCGCCCGCCGACCGCGAAGCGTCCGAACTCGCCCTCACCACGATCCTCCGGCGCAAGGGGCGCGTGCTCGACGCGATGACGGATCAAATCGGCGCGCTGCGTCGTCGTCTCAACCCGCAGGATCGCGCGCTGCTCGATCAACTGTCAGCCGCGCGTTCCGCGCTGGCGCGTCTCCAACTCAGGGAGGCGGGCGCGACTGCGACGGACGCTGCTGCAAGGGCAGCGGAGCGTGCGCGTCTGGACGCGGAGGTCGAGCGGCTGGAAGGGGAAGTCAGCGCGCGCAGCGCGGAGTTTCGCACGCTGGAAGCGCGTCCCGTCACGCTCGATGCCGTGCGCGCGGCGATCCCTGCGGGCGCGGCTCTCGTCGAGATGGTCTTGTATCGTCCTTATGAGCCGAAGACGATTGGCAAGTCGAGGTTCGGCGCGCCGCGCTACGTCGCCTACGTGTTGACGCGCGAGTCGAGCGCGCCGCTCTGGGTCGAACTCGGCGAAGCGGCGACGATTGAACGCGACATCGCCGCTTGGCGACGCGCGCTCACAAACTCCGCGAGCCGCGACGTGCGGGAACGCGGGCGCGCGCTCGACGAGACGCTGATGCGCCCCGTCAGAAAACTTCTCGGCGCGACACGCTATCAACACCTCCTGCTCTCGCCCGACGGCGCGCTCAACTTGATCCCTTTCGGCGCGCTCGTTGACGAGGCGAACAAGTACCTGCTGGAAAGTTACTCGATCACTTATTTGACGAGCGGGCGCGATTTGCTGCGCCTGCAACTGAGGGGCGAGAGCAGGCAGTCGCCAGTGGTCGTCGCTAACCCGCAGTTCGGCGGCACGGCAGAAGCGGCGCAGGGCAGCGCGACGCCGCGCGCTAATGAGTCGTCTCGCAAGTCGTCCGGCGGGTCGCCTGCTGCTGCGACGGCCGAGTCGCGTCGTTCGTCCGACATGTCGAACGTCAACTTCAAGCCTCTGCCGGGGACGAAGGGAGAGGCTGCCGCGCTCGGCGCGCTCTTGCCGGGCGTGCTGGTGTTGACGGAAGCGCGAGCGAGCGAGTCGGCCGTCAAAGCGGTCAGCGCGCCGAGCATCCTCCACATCGCGACGCACGGCTTCTTCCTGCCCGATCAGAAACAGGAAGACTCAATCGCACAGAGCGCGCGCGGCCTCGGACTCGGAAACGATCCTGCCGTCGCCGCCATCGCGGCACGCGGCGAGAACCCTCTGCTGCGTTCGGGGTTGGCGCTCGCAGGAGCCAACGAGCGTGGCGGCACCGGAGCAACGGCGGCGGGCGAAGACGGCGTGCTCACCGCTTATGAAGCTGCCGGGCTAGACCTCTGGGGCACGCGCCTCGTCGTGTTATCGGCGTGCGAGACGGGCGTGGGCGAGGTGCAGAACGGCGACGGCGTCTATGGTCTGCGGCGCGCACTCGTGCTCGCCGGAAGCGAGTCGCAGGTGATGACTCTGTGGCAGGTTTCAGATGATGCGACGCGCGAATTGATGATCGAATACTACCGCCGTTTGCAGGCGGGCGCGGCGCGCGGCGACGCACTCAGGGCGGTGCAACTGGCGATGCTCTCCGGCGCGCAAAAAGCGTCCAGTGGGCAGCAACGCGGGCTCGGCGGCGACCAGCCCGGCACACGCCGCGCCGCCAACTGGAGCCACCCCTTCTACTGGGCGGCCTTCATCCAATCGGGCGCATGGGAAGGCATGACTCAAGTGACAAGTGACAAGTGACAAGTGACGAGTTAAAACAGCGACAAGGTGAAAGGCGAGTTTAAAGGCGTGTCTTCTTCCGCTTTAACTTGTCACTCGTCACTGTAGTTCCGGCTTCTTCGCGGGCGGTTCTTCCTCGAAGTCGCCATCGTCAATGATCTTCACTTCGCTGCCGAAGCGTTGATAGTTGCGGAAGCGTATCTCGTTGCGCGTCTGATAGGTTTGCTGTTGATAGCGCGTCGTCAGTTCGACTTCGGAGCGGACGGGGAGCAGGTATTTGCGCTCGGAGATTTCCACCCAATCGTAGTCAATCGTGTTGACGGCGGCGGTGATGGGGAAGTCGAAAGGAATCTCCGTGGAGATGACTTCGATGCGCAGGACGCGGAAAGCCTCACGGTCGATCCAGACGCGCCCGCGATAGCCGACGCGCGCCACGAGCGGCGGGATGCCGCGCTCCTCCGTCACCTTGAGCGTCTGCTTGGAGTTTTCCAGTTTCACCGAGTAGTCGTAGATGATGGCGCGCCGCCCGGCGATGGTGTCCGTGTCAACGGCGTGGAATTCGGTCTTGGTCGAGTCGGCGAAAAGCTCGTTGAGCGTGGAGACGAATTCGCCGGTCGAACTCGTGCCGCCCGCCTGCTCGTAGCTGCCGCGCTCCTTCGTGTTTTCGGTGACGGGCAGACCGTTGACGGCCAGCAGTTTGTATTGCTCGCCGCCCGCGCTCTCGCGGTAGCTGACGGCGACGGTGAGTTGATCTGTCTGCGAGAAGTTGCGCGTCTCGCCGCGTGCAAACGAACGACGGACGAGTTGGCGCACGACGAAATCGGGCATCGCGCCCGCCGCCTCGCGCGTCGCCTTGCGCGCACGCTCCAAAGCGTCCGCCGCTTCCTGTTCGGACGGACGCGCCGCCGCGCCCGCCGGATTCAGACGCCGCCGCGCGGCCTCTTCGAGCGTGCGCCGCAAGAGCGCATCGTTGCCGCTCTTGGTGGCGACGATGCTGCGAATGCCGGTCGTCAACTCGAAATCAATCCCGCGCCTGCGTATCTCTTCGATCACCTCGTCGCGCTTGTGCGGCTGCGCCGGAAGTTGATACACGAGCCGCACGAGTTCCTGACTCGTCAGAGGCTTCGGCTGCGGTTGCGGCGACAACGACGACGGCGTTTGCGCCGCGACATGAACAAGGCAAAGAATGATGAACAGCGACGCGCCGAGCGTCGTCTGAAAAAAAGTAGATTTAAAAATTCGTTGATTCATAAAAAAGCTTTTAGCTATTAGTTGTCAGCCATACATATCTATCTTTAGCGACCCGGCTGATTTAGCACAAGCAACTGACTACTGACCACGGACTACTGACAAAATTTACTTATCGCCTGCGCGAGGATTTCGACGCACCGGGCGAGTTCGTCCGCGGGCACAAACTCCCCCGTCCGATGCGCGTTGCGAATACTGCCGGGGCCGAAGACGACCGCCTCCGCGCCCATCTCCGCGAGTTGCGGGGCTTCCGTGCCGAAGGCGACCGTGCCCGCCGCCTGCCCGCTCAAAGCTTCCAACTCACGGACGAGCAGAGAGTCCGCGCGTGTCTCCGACGCTTCATCGAGCCGCAGTATTTCGACGTGACAATCAAAGTCCGGCTCAAGCTCACGCAAACTTTCAATCTCGGTTTGGATGAGTTCAACTGTGCGTGTGGCTGCCTGGCCGGGAATCGGTCGCCATTCGAGCGTGAAGCGACATTCGCCCGCGATGATATTTTTCGCCGTGCCGCCACCAATCACGCCGACGTTGAGCGTCGTGTAAGGCGGGTCGAAAGAGGCGTGACGCTCGGCCTGTAAAGCTTCGGCCACGCGCTCGATGCGCGCGATGAGCCGCGCGGCGCGAAAGATGGCCGACGCGCCGAGCGCAGGATACGCGCTATGCCCTTCTCGCCCGCCGACGCGAACCTCCGCCAGACAATAACCTTTCCCCGCACGCATCGGCTGCAACGAAGTCGGCTCGCCGACGATGGCATAGCGCGCGCCGAGCACACGCGACTCCGCGAGCCGCTTCGCGCCAAGACATCCGACCTCTTCGTCCGCCGTAAAGACGAGCGCGACCGGTCTCGCCAGACTCCCGATCCCAACCTGCTCAAACGCCGTGAGCGCGGCGGCAATAAAGCCTTTCGTATCGCACGCGCCGCGCCCGTAGAACTTGCCCTCGCGCTCCGTCAGCGTCAGCGCCTCCGTCCACGCCGAATCGTAAGGCACCGTATCCGTGTGCCCGACGAGCGCGAGTTCAACTTTCATCTCGTCCGCGTCCACACTTGGCGGGACGCAGACGAGGTTGAACTTCTTCACGCCCGCAGCGTCCGTGTACGGAAACATGCGCGCGCACAAGCCCGCCGCCTCGGCGCGCGCGGCGAGGTAAGAAATGATCTCCAGATTGGAGCGCGCCGACACGGAATCGAGGCGGACGAGTTCGGCGAGTGTCTGTTCAACCTTCATGCGCTCATCAATTTCAACTGCCACCGTTGCGATCCCTTACTCTGTAGAGGCGTATGCGCCGGGCGGGCGTTAGTTTATTGCCACAGCTTGCGCTGCAAATCGGTGAAACGTTCGATGATCTCATCTTGCGCGCGGTGCTGTCCATCTTCGAGGATGCGCCGACCGCCAACGACTGTATCGCGGACGGCGGTGCGTGCGAGCGAGAAGACGACGGCGGGCAAAAGATCGTCTGCGCCGGCTCCGGCGATGGAGAGATCGTCCAAAGCGACGGTGAAGAAATCTGCGAGACCTCCGACTGCGAGTGCGCCGCCGTTGCCACTGTCTTCGAGCGCGACGCTCTGGCCGCCGTCTTCGAGCGCAACGCTGCCGCCCTTGCTGCTGCCGACGGGTGCGCCGATGCTCGCCGCGCCGTTTGCCGTGGCGCACTCGAAGAGGCGCGCGGCGAGCGCGGCCAGGCTGTTCGTTTCGGTGTCGGCGTCGTCCGTGTTGGCGTCGCGCGAGGAGCGGGGGTCGGCGTTCGTGTCTGCGGCGGGGGCGAGCAGGGCGCGTTCGAGTTTTTGCAGGCGCAGGTGGTATTCGAGTTCGCGCGCGTCTTCTAGTAGATCGATCTGTGTGTGGCTGTCCGTGCCGAGCGAGACGCGGACGCCCGCGCCGAGAAGCATGTCGGCGGGGATGATGCCGTCGCCCAGGTTGCGTTCCGTGGTCGGGCAGGCGCAGACATGCGCGTGTGCGTCGGCGAGTGAGCGCGCTTCTTCCGCTGTGATGTGTACGGCGTGGACGGCGGTGAAGCGCGCACCGAGCAAACCTTCGTCCGCGAGCAAGGCGACGGGCGTGCGCCCGTGCTCTTCCAGACAGGCGGCGACCTCCGCTGGCTGTTCCGCGACGTGCATGTGGACGGGCATCTCTTGCTCCGCCGCAAACGCGCACACCTCGCGCAGGTAGTCGAGCGGCACGGCGCGCACGCTATGCGGCGCGACTCCCACCCACGCGTCACTTGCTCGCACATTGTTTTCGCTCGCACGCGCGTCGCTCACAGCGTCGCCGCCCGCTTCTCCCTGCGCAGACACCGCGTTCGACCTCTCGACAACGCGAGACGCTTCGCGGTCAATATCTTTTTTGAGAGCTTCCGTCCCCTTGAGAAACGCCTGCGCGTCGCGTTCGATGAAGCGCGTCTGTCGGGCGTTGGAAGGCGTGTTCCAGCCGGAGCGCGCGTAGGCGACGCGCAGCAGCGCAATGCGAATTCCCACGTCGCGCGCGGCGCGCACGACCTGTTTCGCCAACTCGTTCGCGTCCGCGTAGCGCGTGCCTTCGGGCGTGTGGTGCAGATAGTGAAACTCGCCGACCGCAGAGATACCGCTCGCGGCCATTTCGAGAAAGGCCATGCGCGAAGCGTCGTAAATCTGTACGGGCGTGAGGCGCGTGGCGGCTGCGTACATCATCTCGCGCCACGTCCAGAAGGAATCGTGCGTCGTGGAGCGGCGTTCGGTGCGCCCGCGTATGACGCGTTGGAAGGCGTGCGAGTGCGCGTTGACAAGGCCGGGCAACAGCGCGCGACCCTTGAGGCGCACGACGCGCGACCCGGCGGGAAGGTCTTCAACGTTGCGCGTGAGATGCTTGATGCGCCCCGCGCCGTCCGAGACGAGCGCGAGGCCGCTTTCAAATCGCCCGCCGCCCGTGTAGAGCAGATCGGGCAGCCACGCC
>DASYMM010000076.1:0-9475 GCA_036009085.1 Pyrinomonadaceae bacterium
AGATCGGTCAGGCCATCGCGCGGCGGGTCGGTGTTGGGTAAACATGTCGTGCTGGCCGATATGCGCCCGGGGAGTGACGGGCAAGACACGGCGTAGTTTTTACAAACTCTAGTCAGGATGAAGGAAAGGTGAATTAAGATATGCGAGCAACTGTCATGTATGGCGCCGGCGACGTTCGTGTCGAGAACGTCCCGGACGCCCGCGTAATCGAACCGACCGACGCGCTCATCACCGTCACGCGCGCCTGCATCTGCGGCAGCGACCTCTGGCCGTACAAGACGTTGGAGCACACCGAGACCGGGCGGCGCATGGGGCACGAGTTCATCGGCCTCGTCGAAGCCGTCGGCACAGACGTTCGCACGGTCAAGCGCGGCGATCTCGTCGTCGCCCCGTTCGCATGGTCTGACGGCACCTGCGTTTTCTGTAAAGAGGGATTGCAGACTTCTTGCCTCCATGGCGGGTGGTGGGGCGGCACAGACCTCGACGGAGGGCAGGGCGAAGCGGTGCGCGTCCCGCAGGCGGACGGAACGCTCGTCGCACTTCCGGTGGGACGCGACGACGCGCTGATGCCGTCGCTGCTGACGCTCTCCGACGTGATGGGAACGGGACACCACGCGGCACTCGCCGCCCGGGTCAGCCCCGGCAAGAGCGTGGCCGTCGTCGGCGACGGCGCGGTCGGCCTGTGCGGCGTGATCGCCGCCCGTCGTTTGGGAGCCGAGCAGATCATCATCCTCGGCCGTCACCCCGACCGGATCGCCCTCGCGCGAGACTTCGGCGCGACGGACGTGGTGAGCGAGCGCGGCGACGAAGCAATCGAACGCGTGCGCGAACTGACCGGCGGCCTCGGCGCACACTCCGTCCTAGAGTGCGTCGGCTACGAGCAGTCAACGATCACTGCCCTGAGCATCGCGCGTCCGGGCGGCGCGGTCGGCCGCGTCGGCGTCCCGCAGGACGAGAAGATTCCTGCGTCGCAGCCGACGTTCTTCAACAACCTCATCATCGCCGGCGGTCCCGCCCCTGTGCGCGCCTACATCGAGGAACTGCTGCCCGACGTGCTCGAAGGCAAAATCGAGCCGGGGCGCGTGTTCGATCAGGTCACGAACCTCGACGGGGTGCCCGACGGCTACCGCGCGATGAACGAGCGCGAGTCGATCAAGGTCATGATCGAGTTCTAAGGGTTGAATGAACGAATAGGATAATCGGCGATATGACACCACTGAATGGATGGGCGAACTTCTACGTCATCGTCGGCTCTTCTGCCGGCGCGCTGATCGGGTTGCAGTTCGTCGTTATGACCCTCATCGCAGGCAGGTCGGTCGCCCGCGGTGAGGCGCAAGCGGGCGACGCCTTTTCGACGCCGAGCGTCGTTCATTTCGGAGTCGTGCTGTTGCTGTCAGCCCTTCTCAGCGCGCCGTGGGACGGGAGCGGCGGCGTCGCGGTTCCATGGGGCTTGGTGGGACTCGTCGGGACAGTGTACGTCGCCGTCGTCGCCCGGCGGATGCGAGCGCAAACCGTCTACAAGCCCGTCTTCGAGGACTGGTTGTTTCATGTGCTGCTGCCTCTCGCGGCCTACGCAATTCTGGCCGGCTCGGCGTTTGCGGCTCGCTCTCATGCACGCACAGCCCTGTTCCTTGTCGGCGCGGCGGCGCTGCTGCTACTCTTCATCGGTATTCACAACGCCTGGGACACGGTAATGCACCTCGTCTTTGTCGAGAGACTGGGGAAGCGGGAGGACGAGCAGGATCGCTCCAGTTAGCAGTTGTCTGACCTCACGCAACCTGCCAATGTCTCCGCACGGCGGACTATTGAAGAAGCAGACTACCGAAGAAGCGACCGTAAACCTTGCTGAGCAAAAATACCAAGTTCGTGTCCCAGACTAGACCCATCATCCGGCGCGCGACGCCCGCCGACTTGCCGTGGATCGGCCGCCTCGGCGCGCTCCTCGTCGAGGAGCATTACGACTTCGACCCGCGGCGGTTTCTGGCCGCGAGGCCGGGGACGCCGGAGGGCTATGCGTCCTTCATGCACACGCAGCTCGAAGAGACGGACAAGGCCGTCCTCGTCGCCGATGACAACGGGGACGTGATCGGCTACGCCTACGCCGCCGTCGAGGGATACGACTACATGGCGTTGCGCGGACCGGCGGGCGTCCTGCACGACATCATCGTCAGCCCGGAGCATCGCGGCCGGGGCGTCGGCCGTCTCCTCCTCGACGCCGCGCTGGAGTTCCTCAGGTCGCGCGGCGTGCCCCGCGTGCTGCTGTCAACCGCCGAGCGGAACGAGGCGGCGCAGCGGCTCTTTGCGCGCAAGGGGTTCCGCCGGACGATGATCGAGATGACGCTTGAACTTGACGACCCTGCGGCCTGACTGTCCGGGGCGCGCGTTCCGTAAATGAAAAGTCGTTGACCCTGTCACTTCTTCCCTGATGGAGATTCCGTCCCGCAGGACGACGTTTCTTCAACATTAGATATAAGCCCGCGCGGAAGGCTTATGTTCACTTGGGCGGAAATATTATCCTTCCATAAGCTCAATTTGAGTGACATAATGCCCTTCATACCCACCCAATACGAAAATATTATGGCTCCATTGCCGGTAAAGGTAATGGGAATTTAGAACACAGGCGACGAGCGACAAGTGACAAGTTAAAACCAAGAACTTGTCTTGTTCCGTCTCGTCACTCGTCACTCATCACTTATGAGAGATTGGATCGCGTTGAATATGACGCCGGGGGTGGGGCCGCGTGCGGCGGCGCGTCTGTTGGAACGCTTCGGGTCGGCGGAAGCGGTGTTTGCGGCGTTGCGCGGGGAGTTGGAGCGGCTGCGTCTGAGGCCGGAGGCGTTGGAGAGCATCGTCTTGCGCGACCGGCACGCGGAGGCCGGGCGCGAACTTGAGCGCGTGCGTGCGCTCGGCGCAGACGTTTTGATTCTAGACGATGGAACTTATCCCGCGCTGCTGCGTGAGATCGCCGACCCGCCCATCACGCTCTACGTGCGCGGCGAGTGGGAGGCGTCGCTCGATGCGCCTTGCGTGGCAATCGTCGGCTCAAGGCGTTGTTCGACCTACGGGCAGAACGTGGCCGCGTTGCTCGCGCGCGAGCTGGCGACGCGGGGCGTGACGATCATTTCGGGGCTGGCGCGCGGCATTGACGCGGCGGCGCACAGGGGCGCGCTCGAAGGGGGCGGGCGCACCGTCGGCGTTCTGGGCACGGGCGTTGACGAAGTTTATCCGCGCGATCATAAAAAGTTGGCGGAGGAAATTCTGGCGCGGGGCGGCGCGCTCGTCTCGCAGTTTCCACTGGGGACACCGCCCATCCCGGAAAATTTTCCGTATCGCAACCGCATCATCAGCGGGTTGAGCCTCGGCACGGTGCTGGTGGAAGCGGCGGAGAACAGCGGGAGTTTGATCACGGCGCGGCTGGCGATGGAGCAGAACCGCGAAGTGTTCGCCGTGCCGGGCAACGTCACCTCGCGCAACTCGTTCGGGACGAACTACCTGATCAAAGGCGCGGGCGCAAAACTCGTGCAGCAGTGGCAAGACATCGCCACGGAACTCCCGCCCGACATCGCCGCGCGCCTCTTGCCGCCCGAACCGGCGAAGAAGAAGCGAGCGGGCGCGTCCGGGCAGCAGCAGCACGCGCTCCCCGCAGACTTATCCGAGGACGAACGCGCGGTGTTGAAATTACTCTCGGCGGACGAACCCGTCCACATAGACGCGCTCGTCGGCGCGAGCAACTTATCCGTCTCGGCGTTGACAGGCATCCTGCTCGGTCTGGAGATGCGCGAGTTGATCCGGCAACTGCCCGGCAAGTGCTTCGTGCGGAAGCTATGAAGGCTCTTCGGATGGAGGGAAAACTCTCCGCGCAAATGGAGACGCGCGCACATGAACGCGCTCGAATGTATCATTCAAAAGTGAGCGATTGTACGATCTTCCGTGGCAAGCGGCGGGCGGCGCGGCGTCGCGGGGCGAACCGCCGCCGAGGTCTATGCTAAGCGGGCGGCTTTGGCCGAGTCGTTCGTCCAACGCCCGGAGTTCGCGGGCTTATACGTCCAGATGAGCAACGCGCAATACGTCGAAGCCCTGCTCGGTCGCCACGGGTTGCAACAGATCACGACCGAAGACCCGGCCGACCCCGAAGGGGAGACGCAGTTGACGCTGACCCGGCAGGATTTGATTGATGGATTGTCGAACGGAACTCTGACGCGCGCACAGGCGCTCAGGGCTGTCGTCCAGAGCAACGAGGTTTACGCGGCGGAGTATCGCGGGGCGTTCGTCGCCATGCAATATTACGGCTACCTGCGTCGCACGCCGGAGCAGTCGGGTTACGAAGCGTGGCTCAAGGTCATCAATGAAGACCCGAACAACATCCGCGTCATGATCAACGGCTTTATGAACTCCACGGAGTACAGGCTCAGGTTCGGACAACCTTAAGCGCGGCGTCGGGTCGCTGATGTGTATGAACCGGCGCGGGCGCGACCGAAGCAGGGCGCGCTTGGCTGACGGGCACAACAACCTCTCGGAAAGGACATGCATCCATGAAGACCTCAAAAATTATCTGTATCCTCATCTTTGCGCTCTTGTGCGCGCCCGTAGTCGCACAGCAACAGCAGCAGCGACAGCGGCGTCCTGACTTCGAGCCGCTCGAACCGCGAACCCAACTCGAAGAGTTACAACTGAAGATCGGAGCGGTGATCGTTCGCGGCTCGCAACGCATCGGCTCCGTTCGCGGTCAGGCTCAAGGGCGTCTGGAGGTGTCGGCACTGGAAGTTATAGACACGGCTGGTAGAGCGAGGGCGCGCGGTCTCTCGTTGACGATAGAAGAGGCGGGGGATCGCGCCAGAGAAGCCGTCGTCTTCGTTGATTACGACGAAGTGGCGGGGCTGCTCGACGGCTTGGAGTCAATGATTCGACTTGATCGAGGCGAGACGCAGCTTCCGAATTTCGAGGTGAGCTACCGGACGAAGGGTGATCTGGTCGTGTCCGTGTTCAGCACCCGCAGCGGCATCGTCAGGTGCGTCATCTCCGGCGGGCCGTACGCGCCGGCGACGGTCACTTTCCCGTCAGAAGAGATAGGAAACTTACGCGCTCTGATTGCCACCGCCAAGAACCGGCTCGACGAGATACGCGCCAAGTGACGGACTTCGCGCAACAATCGGAAAATCAACCGGCGACCAGTTCGATTAAATCGCCTTTTTTCAATAAGCCTTCGACCAACACAGCGCAATAAACTCCGGCAAAGTTATCGTGTGCTCGGGCGACCTTCCGTAAAATTTCAGGGTTGTGCTCACCCGTGTCCGGGTCAAGCGAAATCATCTTACAGCGCGGGTCGCGTTCAAGAACCATCAGCGTCGCCTTTGAACCGATACGCAGACGGCGACCGACTAAATTATCTTCGGCAAACCCGCCGCTCTCAGACGCGAAATCGAAATAGATGTTTGCCCGGAAACGTCGCTTATCAATCGGAACGCCCAATTCAGATTCAACCTGCCGAACGGTTTGCAAGCTGATCACTGAAACAGGGCGGCAATCGGTTAAAGCGCGGTCTGAACGCACGAGCGTTAGTTGATTCTGTTCGCCGATTCCTTCGCCGAGTAGTTTGACGAGCGCCGGATCGTCAACGGAAACGATTTCGCCCGACGGCGTAACAACGTCTAACGCCATATCTTCCGCATCACCGTTGGCAGGGGTGACGCCGGGCGCGATGCTCGACGCTTCGAGCAAATTCGGCGGGCTTGACGCTCGTTCCGGGTAACGAAATTGCGGGCGATGAAGCAGCATTTGTTGCTGCACATTGGCGTTCAAATAAGGGAAGCCTTTGCGGGCGGCGGAATTTTTGAAGGCATAGCAGCGGTCGCCATAGATGCCCGAAAATCCCATGAAGGCTTCGGGCATCTCCTCGCCGCGCATGCTCTTAACCGGATAACGCCATAAACTTTCGACAGTTCCAATACTTGTCATATCAAAATCTCATCCGAGCTTTCCAGCATTTTCCAGAAGCAGCTAACGTCCGAATTAACTCACCGCGCACGAACCGCGACAACAGACAAGTTCTCAATGGAAGGCTCGCTAACTGCGCGTCCGGTTGAATGGGTTGTTAAGCGCTTGTGTACATAAAGAAAATAGTTAGTGCCCAAACTATGAAGAAGAGGACGGGGATAAATACCGCCAGCAATCGTGTAACCGAGAATCTACGCCACCACTTATTCTTTGAAAAACCATCAAGTGTCTCCCTGAACTCCGGTAATATTTTGATGCTTTTACTTACCAGATGTTTGAGGTAAAACATTTGTCGAAGTTGGATAAACAGCCAAATGAGTGTTGATGCGAGACCCAATCCACCCAATGAATACAAGAAACTCTTTGGAGCGGATGGTTGCTTACTATACAAGACCCCAAATATGCCGAGAAGCGCTGATTCGAGAAACGAGAAGAAATTCAATCGATCATTAAAAAGTTTATCTTCATGCAAGCCATGTTCCCATGTTCGTGCCCTCTGCTCAGCTTCCAAGTCATCGGAAGTTTTGGCGAGGGGTTTATCATATTTGGGGACAAGCCCTTCAACTTTAGAATCTGTCCCTACATCATGCTTATCTATATCTTTAGTTTTTTTTGTTCTTTTCATTTTTTATGAGAGCCTCCAACGTTGAGTTTAACCTTCACCCGCTAGTGCCTAACGTATATTCGACCTCAGGGTGCGGCCTAACTCCGTGATAGATCAACAGCGAGAAATTGACCGGAGTGTTGTGAAGAACAGAGAGAGTTGCCAATTACCTTACGCCTCCTTAGTTTCTTCGACAAAAGGCGCGGGAGGTTGTTGGATTTTGATAGCCGGAGCTATCTCACAAAACCTCCCGCGCCCTTCGTCCGTGGCCTTCTTATGTGGACGCCGCGATTTGACGGGGGCATTGGTGTTTACCCCGCGCTACTATCGCCGGATGGCAGTTCCTCACTTGAACTTGAAGTTCGCGCGGTGGATGCTGCCGTCGTTCAAACGGACGACGAGTTGACGACATGTTCCAGCCCACGACGAGTTCGTCTTCCAGACATAGACGTACTGGTCTGACGCGGCGTCGTAGCTGAGACTGCTGCCGCCCGCCGTCACTGTGTCCTGCAAGTTAGTCGCGGGGTCGGATGAGTTGCAAGTGATTGGCCCCGAAGAGGGGGAGTTGGGGGCGAATATATTCAGCCCCTTGTTTCCGCCCAGAGAAAACTTCACGGGAATAGCCCTGCCGGCATTAACCGTATTGACCACGGGCAGATTGCTGATCGGCTGGAAGAACCCCGCGAAGTTGTAGCGTACGGTTACGTTGAAGCTGCAACTGGAAGTGTTGCCCGCACCGTCTGTCGCAGTGGCGTTCACGGTCGTCGTGCCGACGGGGAAGACGGAGCCGGAAGCGGGGCTGCTCCCGACCGTCACACTCGTAGAACAACTGTCCGTCGCCGTCGCTGCCGGATAATTCACGGCCGTCGCCGTCGCAGACGAATTCGGCGGCAGCGTGACGACGACGTTGGCCGGGCAGGAGATGACCGGCGCGGCGGTATCAACCACGTGCACGATGCGCGTGGCCGTGGCGGTGTGTGTGCCGTCTGTGGCGGTGTAAGTGATCGCGTAGGTGCCCGGCGTATCGGCGTCGACGCTGCCGGACGTGTTCACGGCGACGCTTCCGTCGCACCCATCGCCGGCCGTCGCGCCCGGATCGGAGAAGCTGGTGTGGCACTCGACCGTCAACGGATTCGCCCCGACGACGTTGATCGTCGGCGGCATCGTGTCCACGATGTTGACGAGCACCTCGTCTGTGTCGGAGCCGCCGCCCGTGTCCGTGACGGTCAGCGTGATGGCGTGCGAGCCTGCGGGGAGTGAGGCGTTCAACGTCGCCCCGGTGCCGAGTGTGGTCGCGCCCTCTTTCCAAGTGTAAGAGTTGATCGTGCCGCTGCCCGGTGTGGAGGCCGCGCCGTCGAGCGTAAAGGGTGTCAGCGTGCCCGCGCATTCGACTGTCTGATCAGTCCCCGCGTTGGCGACGGGAGACGGCGGGGCTGCGCCGAACTTCTGTATCCGCTCGTTGCCCGTGTCTGCGACGTAGATGTTGCCGGACGCATCCGCCGCCACGTCATGCGGGCCGCTGAGTTCGCCGTCGCCTGTGCCCGGCCCTGTGCCGCAGGAGTCTATGAAGACGCCGGTTGAAGAAAATTTCTGGATGCGGTTATTACCCGTGTCGGCGACGAGGACGTTGCCCGACGCATCAACCGAAATGCCCATCGGCGTGTCGAACTGCCCGTTGCCGTTGCCGTTGCTGCCCCACTTGGCGATGAACGTGCCCGACGAGTTGAATTTCTGAATGCGATGATTGCCCGTGTCGGCCACGTAGATGTTGTCGGCCGCGTCAACCGCCATCCCGACCGGCGCGCTGAACTGCCCGTTGCCCGTGCCCGCGCCGCCCCATGCCGCGACGAACGCGCCGAGGGGCGAAAACTTCTGTACCCGGTGGTTGCCGGGGTCGGCGACGTAGATGTTGCCCGCCGAGTCCACGGCGATACCGGCGGTGCCGCCGATGAACTGGCCGCTACCGCTCCCGGTGCCGCCCAGAGACATTTGAAAAACGCCGCTTGAGTTGAATTTCTGTACCCGGTTGGTGAACGAGTCGGACACATAGATGTTGCCCGCCAAATCCGTGGCCGTTTTCCAGGGGCTGACGAACCCGCCGGGCACGTCTCCCGAGACGCCGAACTGTGACACGAAGACGCCGCTGGAGTTGAACTTCTGTACGCGGGTATTCTGGTCGGGGACGTAAACATTCCCGGCGTTATCAACCGCGATGCCGCGCGGGAGCAAAAACTGTCCGGCGCCTGAGCCGGTGCTGCCAAACTTCAGAAGGAAATTGCAGGCCGCCGCCGCCGCGCCTGTCCACGTCAGCAAAGAGGCGAGCAACGCCAGAGCCAGCGCGGGCAAGTAAACTTTCCTCAGGCGAAAACTGAACATGCGTGTGATTAAACGACTTATGAACGGGGGATTGAGACTCATTACGAACTCCTTTCCGGGAGGAATGTGGATAGGGATGCGCGCACACGTTTGGTCGGACACACGGGAAGTTGTCTTTGGGTCAGGCGTTTCGGGACGTACTCTCGTCCTTCGTTAGAGAGCGGCAGCAGTTATTAAGATTAGCGAGGGAATCTTTCGGCGTTTCTAGTAGTTTTACACAGGAGACCGCCAGAGATAGAACTGAGTTGTTATGTTGCGTGCTTAAGGGCAAGTTCACCCGCGTCGAGCTTGCCCTCGGCGACGAGAGCGTCATACCAGTCCATCTTCAATCTACCTTCAATGGCAGTGAGAGTAAAAGTTAATCCGGCTGCATTCATGTGGCCTTCTCCTTCTCAGGAAACACTCAAGATGAGGCTGATGAATGGCGGAATCTCACCAACTGGTTACGAGCCGGGGAACAATATAGATGCTAACCCCGGCTGTCAATGATTCGACATGCAG
>DASYMM010000077.1:0-3262 GCA_036009085.1 Pyrinomonadaceae bacterium
TCGGACGCCGAAGCCAAACAGTTGATCGGTGAAGGCAAAGCGTTCTACTGGGCATCGGGTTCGATTCATTCGACCGAGACGGGTTCGCCCGAGATGTTGATGGAGATGGCCTATCGGCTCGCCGTCGAAGAGTCGCCGTTCATTCAGGACATCCGCCGCAACCTCGTCGTCCTGATCACGCCGACGCTCGAAGTTGACGGGCGCGACCGCATGGTTGACCTCTACAACTACCGCAAGGCCAACCCCGGCAAAAACGCGCCGTCGCTTCTGTACTGGGGCAAGTATGTCGCGCACGACAACAACCGCGACGGACTCGGCATGGCGCTCGCCCTGACGCGCAACATGATGCGCACCTTCCTCGAATATCACCCGCAGGTTTTGCACGACCTGCACGAGTCCGTGCCGTTTCTCTACACCTCGACGGGCACGGGGCCTTACAACGCTTGGCTCGACCCAATCGTGATAGACGAGTGGCACTTGCTCGCCTATCACGAAGTCGAAGAGATGACGAAGCGCGGCGTGCCCGGCGTGTGGACGCACGGCTTCTACGACGGTTGGGCTCCGAACTACATGTTCTACGTCGCCAACGGCCACAACTCTATCGGGCGTTTTTACGAAACGTTCGGCAACGGCGGCGCGGACACGATGGAGCGCACCGTCACGCAGCAAGCGGGGCGCGATTGGTACAGGCCGAACCCGCCGCTCCCGCGCGTCAAGTGGTCGCTCAGAAACAACGTCAACTTGCAGCAGTCGGCCATCCTGCTCGCCATGAATTTCACGGCCAACAACCGCGAGCGATTCCTGAATAACTTTTATCTCAAGAGCAAACGCGCCGTCTCGAAAGCTGCGAACGAAGGCCCCTACGCTTACATCGTGCCGGGCGATGCGCCGCGACCCGTCGAAGCGGCGGACATGGTGAATCTGCTTCGTCTGATGGGCGTCGAAGTGCATCGCGCGACGCGTGAGTTTTCGTTGAAGGAGGAAGCGAGGCCGACGGCGGCGGCGCGCGGCGCGGAGGGGAGAAGCGGCAGCGGCAGCGAGGGGCAGAGGGAAGGGACGGGCGCGGAGGCGCGTGGTGAGCGCGCAGGCGGGGCGGATGCGAAGCCCTCCGAGCGACGCTATCCGGCGGGCTCTTACATCATCCGCATGGATCAGCCTTACTCGCGCATGGCCGACATGATGCTCGACACGCAGTATTACAACGCGAGCGACCCGCGACCCTACGACGACACGGGCTGGACGCTCGGCGCGATGCGCAACGTCCCCACCGTGCGCGTCAAAGACCGCGCCGTGCTCGCCGCGCCGATGGAACTTTTAACGACGGACGCGAGCGTGCGCGGGAAACTTTCGGGCGCGTCGAACGCGAGCGTCTATGTCGTCAATCACAACACGGAGAACACGCTGGCGACTCTGCGTTATCGTCTGCGCGACGTGCGCGTGAGCGTCGCCGAGAGCGAGTTCAAAGCGGGCGCGCAGAGTTTCAACGCGGGTTCGTTCATCTTCCGAGCAGAGGGCAACCCGGCGAACTTGCGCTCGCAACTCGAAGCCGCCGTCACGGAGTTGGGACTGAACGCCTTCGCGTTCGACAAACTGCCGGACGTAAAGACGCACGAGATCGGCACGCCGCGCATCGCCATCCTGCACACGTGGCAGAACACGCAGAACGAAGGCTGGTATCGCATCGAGTTCGACCGTCTCAAAATCCCTTACAGCTACATCTCCGAGCACACCATCCGCGACACGTCGAACTTGCGCGAGAAGTATGACGTGATCGTCTTCCCGCCCGTCGGCGGCACGGCGCAAAGTATCGTCAACGGCATCCCGCGTCGCGGCGACGCGATCCCCTGGAAGGAGTCCCAAGTCACGCCGAACTTCGGCAACTCGCCCGATCAGTCGGACGACATACGCGGCGGCATGGGACTCGAAGGCGTGGCGAATTTGCAGAAGTTCGTCTCGGAAGGCGGACTCTTCATCACGGTTCAGAACACCGTGCGCGTGCCCGTCGAATACGGCATGGCGACCGGCGTGACGATTGAGACGCCGCGCCAACTCCAAGCCGCAGGCTCGATCTTCAACGCCACTTTCGCCGACCGCAAAAGCCCCGTCGCTTACGGCTACGGCGAATCGCTGCCGATCTATTTCAACCAGACGCCGCTCTTTCAAGTGGCGACCGGCGTGCCGGGCGCGGGTGCGGGCGGCGGCGCGGGCGCGCGTCCTTCGGGGCGCGGCGGGGTGAACGACCCGGACATCGTGCAGGGGATGCCGCAGGCCGCGCCCGCGCCGCAGCGTCCGCCCGCGCGTCCCGGCGAGGAACAGTTGACGGAAGAACAACGCCTCCAACTCGGACCCTTCTACGTGCCCTTGCGCGAACGCCCGCGCATCGTGCTTCGTTTCGCGCGCGAGGAGCGGGAACTGCTCGTGAGCGGAATGCTGGCGAACGGGTCGGAGTTGGCGAATCGCGCGGCGATTGTTGACGTGCCGCTGGGGCGCGGGCACGTCCTCCTGTTTGCCACCAATCCCATGTGGCGACACCAGACGCAAGGGGAATTCTTCCTCCTCTTCAACGCCGCGCTCAACTACGACAACCTCGGCGTCGGCATCCCCGACACGCCGCCCGCGCCCGCGCGCGACGCGAGAAGCGAGGAACAATAAACAGGGATGAGGGCGGAGGGATGAGGGATGAATAAAAACATTCAAGCAGTTGAGTGCTTCCTCTGATTCATCCCTCATCCCTCATCCCTCATCCCTTAACTTAAAGGAGACTCAAAACATGCAAAATTATCCCCCGTCGCCGGGTGCGCCGAATTATTCGCCGTCCGGGATGCCGCAAGGACAGGCTCCGAAGTCGAAGAAGCCCTGGATTATCGGCGGCCTCATCGGCTGCCTGTTGCTCGTCGTGATCGTCGTGCTCGGCCTCGGCGGCCTCGGTTATTTCGTCAGCCGCAATCTCCAGTCAACGCAGAACGCGAACGCGCCCGCGCCGACGAGAAGCGCGAACACCAAGCAGTACGTGAACACGCGCGAAGGGCGCACGGGCAAACTCTCTGAAAACTTCGTTGACTTCTCGTTTTATTATCCCGATAACTGGGAACTAGACCCTGACCCCGCGCCGAACTTCGTCCGCGTCGAGCGCAAATTAACCGACGACGGCGGCAGCAACTTCACGCAGGAAAACTTCGCCGTCGGTTGGGTGAGCGCGACGGGCACCGTGCTCGATAAACAGTTGATGCCGAAACTCGCGGCGCAGTTCAACACGCAGTTT
>DASYMM010000078.1:0-6231 GCA_036009085.1 Pyrinomonadaceae bacterium
TTCACGACTCAGGAAGTCGAGATAGTGCAGGCGGACGAAGAAGGCTGTGGTGCGCGAAGGGTTCACGGTGCCCGTCGTCGCGTCGTTATCTTGAATCTGTAGTGTCGCCGAGTCGCCCGTGCCGGAGAGGAATGCGCCTGACGCGTCGGAGAGACGCACCTGTAAGGTCTCTGCGCCTTCGGCGTAAACGTCGTCGATGAGCGGGATGTTGATCTGTTTGCTCTCTTCGCCGGGGAGGAAGACGAGCGTGTCCACGCTGGTCGCGTAGTCGCAGCGTGCGTAGGCCGTGCCCTGCGGGTACGGCGTGCCGTCGCTTCGCTTCAAGTTCGGGTCGCACGGCACGGCGGCCGGGTCGTCAACCGTCCGGTACTTCACGCGCGCTTCCACGCTCTTATCGCCGAGCCGCGTCACCAAAAGCGTCGCGCTGCCCGCGCCCTCGCCCGATTGGTAACTTGGCTGGCCGAACTGGAAGAGGGAGACTTCCGGGGTCAACTCCGGCTGCGTGACGGTCAGGGTTTGTCCGGCGATGGTTACGGTGCCGGAGCGCGGCACGCCGGAGCCGTTCGGGAAGACCGCAAGGTTGACCGTTCCGTTGCCGCTGCCGCTCGCGCCGGAACTGACGTTGACGAAGCTGTTGTTACTCGCCGCCGTCCAACTGCAATTGCTCGCGGACGCGTTGACCTGCACGGCGAGCGTTTCGCCGAAAGCGGGCGACGTGCGGCTCGCAGGGCTGATGGTGTATGAACAAGGCTCCGTGGGCGTCGCCTGCGGACGCCACGAGGGCGCGGTGTCGTGCACGGTGTTGTTCGTGAGGCGCGTCTGGTTCGAGCCGTCTGCGTTCATCACGTAAATTTCGGAATTCATCCCGCCGTCGCGCAAACTCTCGAAGACGATCTTCGTGCCGTCCGGCGACCACGACGGGGAGCGATCAAGGACGGGGCTGGTCGTGAGCCGCACGGGGTTTGTGCCGTCCGAGTTCATCACGTAGATGTCCTGGTTGAACAACTCGCCGTGGCGGTCGCTGACGAAAGCGATCTTCGTCCCGTCGGGCGAATAGACGGGCGTGTTGTCTTCCGAGGAGTTGTTGGTGAGACGCAGGGCGGAACTGCCGTCCGCGCGCGTCGTCCAGATTTCGCCCGCGCCGCCGAACACGGTGAAGGCGATACGTTGTCCGTCGGGCGACCAGTTGGGCGTCGCGGCGTACATCATGTCGTTCAACAACGGCCTGCGCCCCGTGCCGTCCGCGTTCATCACGTAGAGGGTAGAGGGGAAACTGTTGCTGGCGCTCGAAAACGCGATCTGCGTGCCGTCGGGCGACCACGCGGGCGCGCCGTCTCCGGCAGGCGTGTTGCTCAAGTTTTGCGGCTCCGTGCCGTCGGGGTTCATCAGGTAAATCTTCGACGTGCCGCCGAAGCCCCTGTTTGTGACGAAGGCGATCTTTTTCCCGTCGGGCGACCACTTCGGCGCGAAATCGTCGCCCTGCGTGTTGGTGACGTTAGCCTGCGCCGAGCCGTCCGCGTTCATCACGAAGATGTCTGAGCCGTTCGACATCGAACGCGCGAACACGATGGGCTGCCCGTTGACGCCGGGCGCGGGCGTCGGCGTGGGCGTGGGCGTCGCGTTCGGGAAGATGAACGTCGCGCTCTTGACCGCGCTCGCAGGCCAGCCGGGTTTGTAGGCGCGCGCCTTGAGCGTCAGCGTGTGACTGATGAAGACGGTCGCGTTTGAACTGGTGGCCGGATCGTTTTCGGTCGGGTCTGCGCCGTTGATCGTGTAGCGGATAATCGCGCCGGGCGTGGCCGTATAGATGATCACGCCTTGCGCGAAATTGAACGTGCCGCCGTCGGGCGTGAAGACCGGCGTGGCGACGCCGTAGTTGCCGCTCACAGCGGTCGGCGTGCTGCGCGAGATGTACGTGCGGTCGCCGAGTTGCCCGTTGTTGTTTCCGCCCCACATGCGAATCGTGCCGTCGGGCAGGAGCGCGCCGCCGTGCTCGAAGCCGCCCGTCACGCTCAGGACGCCGCTCAAACCGCCGACCTGCACCGGGACGTTCCGGTTGGTCGTCGTGCCGTCGCCGAGCACGCCCGCCGCGTTTCTGCCCCAAGTCCAGACCGTGCCGTCCGTCTTGACGGCGATGGAATGACCGAAGCCCGCGTTGACCTCGCGCACGTTCGCGAGATTGCTGACCTGTCGCGGCGTGGGGCCACCAAAGTTCGTCTCGCCGTTGCCGAGTTTGCCGTCCATGTTGTCGCCCCAAGCCCAGACCGTGCCGTCGCGCTTCAAGGCGAGCGCGTGACGGTCGCCGGCGGAGACGGCGGCGACGTTCGAGAGGCCGGCGACCTGCACGGGCACGCCGACGCTGAACGTGTCAAACGGTTGGCCGACGACGCCGCCCGCGTTCGCGCCCCAAGCCCAGACCGTGCCGTCCGTCTTGACGGCCAGAGAGAACCCGCTGCCCGCCGCAATACTCGCGACGTTCGTGAGACCGGCGACCTGCACCGGTTCATAGACGGCGTTGGTGTACGTGCCGCCGTTGCCGAGTTGGCCTGAACCGTTGCTGCCCCAAGCCCAGACGGTGCCGTCGGATTTCAGTGCGAGCGAATGCACGCCGCCCGCCGCGACGGCGTTGAACGTGCCGCTCAAACCGGGAACCTGCGCCGGGGTCGCGCGAGTGAAATTGAATTGATTGTAAGCTCCGACCTGCCCGTTGTAGTTGCTGCCCCAAGCCCAGACCGTGCCGTCGCGCTTTAAGGCGAGCGAGTGTTCGCCCCCGGCGTCCACCGCCGACACGTCGCCGAGGTTCACGACCTGCACAGGCACGTTGACGTTGCCGTAAATGAACCCGTCGCCGAGTTGCCCCGAGATGTTATAGCCCCAAGCCCAGACCGTGCCGTCCGACCTGAGCGCGAGCGTGTACGAGCCGTTGGAACTGCCGCCCGCCGAAACGGCGCGCACGTCCGCGAAGACGGCTGCGCTTTGCACGGGCGTGGCGACGCTCACGGTGTTGTCTGCCGGGTTCGCGTCGTTCCAGTAATTCGAGATTGTCGTCGTGTTGCTCAAAGTGCTGCCGGGAGGCGAGTTGACTTGCACGACGATGTTGATTGACGCGCTGCCGAAAGCCGCGAGCCGGTTGATGTTCACCGTAACCGCGCCGCTTGAGCCGGCGGCGGGCGCACTACAGACGCCCTGCGTCGTCGTGCAGGAGACGAAGCCCACGCCCGGCGGCAGTTGGCTCACCACCGAGACGCGTTCGGCTGACTGGCCTGTGCTGCGATTGACGGCCTCGATCTGGTAGATCAACTGCTGGCCGGAAGCCACAGGGTCGGGCGTGGTGCGGACGTTCAAGGCGAGATCGGGCGCGGGCGGCGGGGTCGGCCTGCGCGGCGCAAACGTGACGACGGGCGCGAAGGCCAAGTCCTTCAACGCGAACTCGGATGTGTGCGAGGCGACGACGTAAGGATCAAGTTCGCCGCCCGACGCGCCGACGACGGGCAGCAAGTTGTGATTGCCCGCGCCGTAGCGAATGAGAAATGTGCCGTCGCGTCGCAACTCGATCTCGAAATTGACGGGGTTCTCGCCGCGCCCCGCGCCCAAGCCTGCCGTGTAGTTATAAGTGACGGCCTGCCAGCGGAAGATGACGCGATCCGGATCGGGCTGCAAGAAATACACGTCGTCGCCCGCGCGGCGGTCTGTGCGCAGGTCGTCCCAGACGGCGGCGATGATCTGTCGCGCGCCGAGGTAGTCCGTCCCCGGCACGTCAACGTCGGGCGAGCCGTCGGGCAATTGCGACGGGTAGGTGAAATGCATCGCGCCGTTGGTGGAGATGGTGACGCCGCTTGTGCGTCGTCCGAAAAAGGTAAACTCGAAGGGCAGTTGATAAGTGGTATACGCGTCGTCCGCGTGCAAGCCGATGGGCGTGCCGCCTGTGCTCAAGCCTTCGCCCGCCGCTGCGACCGAGACGGTGTAAGGGTCTGCGTCGGCGATGTCCGCGTTGAGATTGACGACGGCGAGGGGGCTGGCGTTCCCCGCGTTGTCAATCGCGCGCACTCCGACGAAGCCCGTCGCGTGGCGATAAGGAATCGTGACGGGCGCGGTCTGAGTCGCACCCGGCGCGACGGGCGCGGGCGCGACGAGCGTGTAAGCCGCATCGAAGACGCCGGGCGTTGAAGGATGCGCGTCCGAGTAGCGCACTTCATAAATGGCGACGCTCGCGCCGCCCGCGCCGTCGTCTCCCGGCGCAGTCCATTGCAGCGTAAACTTCTGGTTGCCCTGACTGCTGATGCTCAAATTCGTGAGCGCGGCGGGCGCGGTCGTGTCCGTCTCGGCGGCGTTGTCGAGCGAGCCGCGCGCGTTCACGCGCTTGCCGGAGGAGGTGAACTGCGAGAAGCCCTGCCCGCCCCCGTAGATGAGCGCGGCGCGCAGGCGGCGCATAGAGATATTCGGATAGGCCGCACAGACCAAGGCCGCCGTGCCCGAAGCGTGCGGCGCGGCCATCGAGGTGCCGTCGTAGTTGTCGTAGGTGTTGCCCGGCGTCGTGCTCAGGATGTTCTCGCCCGGCGCGACGAGATCGACCGTGCGCAGCCCGTAGTTGGTAAACTGCGTGGAGGGAAGACCCGTGAGGCTCGTCGCTCCGACGGAGACGAGGTTCGGGAGTTGATAATTTGTCGGGTAAGTTGGAAAGCGGTCGTTGTTGCGCGCTTCGTTGCCTGCGGCGGCGACGAAGAGGATGCCCGCGTCGCCGAGCGCACGCACGGCGTCGAACGCAGCCTGCGAGTAACCGCGCCCGCCGTAGCTGTTGTTGAGCACGCGTATGTTCGCGCCCTGTGCGCCGCCGGACGAGTCCCAACGCTGCCGCATCATGCGCGCGTAGTCGTAAGCGCGAATCGCGTCGGCGACCGAGCCGGAGCCGTCCGCGCCCAAAATTTTCAGAGGCAACAAACTGACTTGCCAGTTGACGCCCGCGACGCCTTTCGCGTTGTTGCCGGACGCGCCTATCGTCCCGGCGACGTGCGTGCCGTGCCCGTCAACGGGCGAGCCGTCGGGGTTCGTGCCCGGCCCGTCGTAGACCGTGCGGTCGTTGTGGTGGAAGTCCCAACCGTTGATGTCGTCAACGTAGCCGTTGCCGTCGTCGTCAAAACCCGGCGCGCCGCTCAGTTCGGCGGCGTTGCGCCAGATGTTGTCGCGCAGGTCTTCGTGATTGACATCCACGCCCTCGTCAATCACGCCGACGACGATTTGGCGGCTTCCGGTCGTCGTGTCCCAAGCTTGTTCGGCGTCAATGTCGGCGGTCGGGTAGGAATTGTTTTTGAGGCCGTGCAACTCGGAAAAGCGCGGGTCGTTCGGCAGCGCGGCCTTGCGCCAGATGTAGTTCGGCTCGGCATAGACGACATCCGGCCTCTCGTTCAGAGCCTCAATCGCCGCCAGCGTCTCCTCCGGTTCGACGCGCGCCAGACGCAAGCCTTCGATTGATTCGGCGACAACTCGCGGCTCGACTCTCAACTCAATCGAGCGCGCCCCGGCTCGTTGGAGCGTCAACCGCGTCTGCGCCGCGCCTTTGCCGCTTGCTGCGCCTTCACGAAAACGCACCAGCACCTCGCCCGGCACAAACTCGGCGCGCGGAGTCTTCCCTTTTGCTTCTTTGGACGCTTCCCCGGCCTGCGAGTTTTCCGACCACACCGCGCCCGTCATGCGCGGGAGCAGCACGGAACAGAGCAGCAAAGCCAGCGCGACGAGCGCAAAACGGCGGAGACCGAACACACGTCGGGCTTTAAATTTTAATTCCTGAGACGACAACGAACTGCTCCTGTTGAGTTTAGACTACGGCCGAAGTCAACTATAGATGTCCGAAATGGCCTTCCGGTTGGCTGCGCGCACGCTGCGGGAGCGCGCAAAAGCCGAATTTGCTGGACTTATTTTATAACAGCGGCGGGAAAATGTGCCAGACGCGGCTAGCTAACGGTGTCCTGATTTGAACTCTCCGCGCCCCTCTGCGACTTCTCTGCGTCTCTGCGGTGAATGCTTGGTTTACTAAGATTCACCGCCGCAGACGCAGAGGCGGCGCAGAGGAAAGCTGAAACGTGGACGCGAGTTAGCCCTTCGCCTGCGGTTCTTTGTAGACGGGATGAAAGGTGCGCGTCGTGTGGTCTGTGACGCTCGACATCGGCAGCGGATCGGTTGAAGCGGGCATGTAAGTTTGCGCCGCCTGCGGATGGAGTTCCCTCGTTTCGGGTT
>DASYMM010000079.1:0-9988 GCA_036009085.1 Pyrinomonadaceae bacterium
TCCGGCAGGGGGACCTGCTCGTCGTCGGTTGGGGCATCAATCAGGATTCGGTAGGCGTGGTGAGCTACCGTACGCAGGGCGCGACGCTTCAGGGTGTCTGGGCCATTCCCGGTGGGCAGCGGCGGGGCACGGAGACGCTGACCAGACAATAAGAGACGAGGCCGTGGATCGGAAAGGCGAGAGCTTAACCCTGTCTCATCAGTCTCAAGTTTAAAGCCATGAGCGCAACTTTTACACCCATGCGGCATGTGCGCGGCTTCGATGTCGTGCGGCCTGTGAGTATTGCGACGATGATCGTGATCATGCTGCCGCTCGTTTTGCTGCCGCTGGCTTCGATCTTTATTTTCGGGACGAGCAAAGGCTTGGGGAGTTTCTGGGCGGCTCTGACCGCGCCCGAAGCTCTGTTTGCGCTCCAACTCTCGCTCGTGACGAGTTTCTGGGCGACGGTCTTCAACGTCTTCTTCGGGCTGTTCGCGGCCTACGTGCTCTCGCGTTACAACTTCTGGGGGCGCAACGCACTCATCGTCACCATCTCTCTGCCGACGGCGATCCCGACCGCCGTGGCGGGCTTCGCGCTCCTGCTCCTGTGGGGGCCTTACGGCACGCTCGGACGCCTGCTTGCGCCGCACGGCATCAATTTGATGTTCACGGCTTCGGCCATCATTCTCGCCAACATCTTCGTCACGTTCCCGCTCGCCTTCGGCGTCATCAAGCCCGTCTTCGATACGATGTCGCGTTCGCTTGAAGAAGCCTCCGCCACCATCGGCGCGACGCGCTGGCAAACTTTCTGGCACGTCACGCTGCCGAGTTTGCGCGGCGCGATTGTGACGGGCGCGCTCCTGACTTTCGCACGCGCCGTCGGCGAGTTCGGTTCGACCATACTCGTCTCCGGCAACCTCGCCGGGCGCACGCAGACCGCGCCGCTCTACATCTTCGCCAAGTTCAACGAAGGGCAGGTCGAAGCCGCGAACGCCGTCGCCATCGTGCTCGCGCTCTTCTCCTTCGTCATTTTCAGCATCCTCTTTTTCGCGCGCGATTGGCTCGACACCGAATGAGGTTAAACGACCGAGATGAAACCCGAACAGGTGTTAGCGGATCAACATGAAGGCGACGCTGGCGGAAGCGGCGATGGCGGCGGTAACTCGTCGCACGAAGCGTCGCGCGTCGAAGCGATGGCGGCGGCGAGCGTGCGTTCTCTGAGTAAGAGTTTCAAGGGCGTGACGGTGCTCGAAGATATTGACTTCGACGTGGCCGAGGGCGAATCGCTGGTTCTCCTGGGCGCGTCGGGCAGCGGCAAGACCACGATCCTGCGCATCATCGCCGGGCTGGAAGAGCCGGACACGGGGCGCGTCATCCTGCACGGCACAGACGTGTCGGAACTCCCTGCGCGCGAGCGCGGCGTCGGCGTCATCTTTCAATCTTACGCGCTCTTTCCGCGCATGAACGTCGAGCAAAACATCGGCTACGGCCTCCGCATACGCAAGCGTCCGAAGGCGGAGATTGCAGAGACCGTGGAACGCCTGCTCCGGCTCGTCAAACTCGAAGAGCACCGGCGCAAGTTTCCCTCGCAACTTTCGGGCGGGCAGCAGCAGCGCGTGGCGATTGCGCGCACGCTCGCCTACAAGCCGCAAGTCCTGCTCTTCGACGAACCCTTCGGCGCGCTCGACGCGCAGACGCGCGTGCGACTCCGCCGCGAAATCCGCGCGCTCCTGCGCGAAGTGAAAGTGCCCGCCATCTTCATCACGCACGATCAGGAAGAGGCGTTGGAACTCGGCGACCGCATCGCAGTCTTAAACGCCGGACGCCTCGAACAGATCGGCACGCCCCACGAAGTCTATAACCGGCCTGAAACCGAATACGTCGCCACGTTCCTCGGCGCGGCGAATCTGTTGCTCGGCGTGGCGACCTCGGGCGCGGTCGAGATCGGCACGGCCTCGATTCCCGCCGCCGACGAAACCGCGCGCTTTCGCGAAGGGCAGGCCGTCAAACTCGTCTTTCGTCCCGAAGATATCTGCCTAAGCGAGACGGCTGCGCTGCCCGAAAGTTGTCGCCGCCTCTCGAACGGCATCATCGAAGAGATGGATTTCGTCGGCGCATACGAACGGCTCACCGTGCGCCTCGATCTCGTCGCGCGCTCCTACGCGGAGGGCAAGCCGCAACTCTACAACGTCACCATCAACACAGCCGACAAACTCACCGGCATCCCCATCATGGTCACGCGCCCGAAGCCCGACGCGAACGCCGCGCCCTTCAAAGTCGGCGACCGCGTGGCCGTCGGCCTGATGGCCTTCCGCGTCCTGCCCAACTTCGCGCTCTCCTCCGAACGCGGCGGCAAACTTTACGACGTGGGCAAATGAAGAAAGGCCGTCCGTTGTCAGTCGTCGGTTGTCCGTTGCGCGTGCTGCACGATCTTAACCCTTTCATCTTCACCTTGTAGCTGTTCGAGCACAAAACAACGGACAACTGACCACGGACAACTGACATTCTTTAATTGACGCCGTTCTCCCTATCCGTTTAGCATCCTTTTTGAACTCCCCAATTTTCGCTGCGCGCATGCCTTGAGGATGAACGCTCATTAATCGCTGGCAATTTTTAGAACTCGCGGGTCTCGTCATCTTCGCCACCGTGCACGGGTATATCGCGGCGTGGCTCGCCATACGCATGTTGTTTCGCCCGCGCCAACCCGTCAAACTGCTCGGCCTCACCGTCTGGCCGCAAGGCATGATCCCGCGCCATCGCGCGCGGCTCGCCGAGACCATCGGCAACGCCGTCGGCAACGAACTCGTCTCGCACGACACCGTCACCGACGCGCTCTTCGAGACCGATTTCTTCCAACGCAAAGTCGCAGACCTCGTCGGCTCGTACACGCACGACCTGCTCGACACGCCGCACGACTCTTTCATCGAAGCCCTGCCCGCCACCGTGCGCGCGCCCATCCTCGATGCCATCAGCGCGCTCCAACTGCGCGTCGCCGAATACATCACCGGCATCATGCGCAGCGAAGAGACCGCGCTCGCCGTCAACTCCTTCATTGACCGCCGCGTTGACGAACTGCTCGCGCGCCGCCTGAGCGATGCGATTGACGACGAGACCTACGAGCAGATCATACGCTTCGTCGAAGACCGTTTTCAGGGCATCGTCAACGAGCGCGGCTTCGAGGGGAAGGTGCGCGATTTCGTCAGCGCGCGCGTGGACGAACTCGCCGCGAGCCGCGCCACGCTCGCCGAAGTCTTCACGCCCGACGCCGTCGCCATCATCAAGGAGCGCATTGACGCGCAACTCGGCCCCATCGCCGAACACCTTGCCGAGATCGCTTCCAACAAAAAGACGCGCACCCAGATCGGCGCGCTCATCAAACGCGAAGTTGACGAGTACTACGCGCAACTCAGCTTCTTCAAAAAAATCTTCGTCTCGCGCGAACGCATCCACGGCGAAGTTGACGAGATGGTCAACAAGACTCTCCCGCGCCGCGTGCAGGAATTTTTGCGCGGCGAAGCGTTTGCCACGGAAGCCGAAGTGTTCCTCGATTCGATGATTGACAATTTGCTCGCGCGCCCGATCAACGAACTCGTCGGCACGATTGCCCCCGAAAAGTTGGAACTGATCAAAGAGCAGGTCGCCGTGCGTATCCTCTCCATCGCGCGCGGCGCGGAACTCTCGAAGACCGTCTCGGCCTACACGTCCGACGCGCTCGCGCGCATCCGCCCGCACACCATCCGCGCCCTACTCGAACACGCCAGCCCCGATTCCGCCGCGCGGCTCAAAAACTTCCTCTCCCGCGCCTTGCTCGGCGTGCTCGCGCGCGAAGACACGGCGCGCACCATCAACGCCATCCTGAGCGCGCAGATCGAACGCCTGCTCATCGCCCCCATCGGGCGCATCAGCGACCACTTGCCCGAACAGACTGTCGCGCGCGCCGCAGACGCGCTCACCGAACGCATCACCTCTGCGGCGCGCGAACGCCTGCCCGTCGCCATCAAAGAGTTCGACATCGGCCAGATCGTGCGCAACAAAGTCGCAAGTTATCCGGGCGAAAAACTCGAAGCGCTCGTCCTCTCCGTCGCGCAGCAACACCTGCGTAAAATCGAACTCTTCGGCGCGATCATCGGCCTCTTCCTCGGCCTCTCACAAGCCGTCTATTTCGGCATCAAATACTACCGCGCGGGGCATTGAAAGTTTTCGGAGGTAAACATGACTCAAGTAATGATTGACGAAGAGAAAATGAAGGAATTGTTTAAGGACGCGCTAGTCGAACTCTTCGATGAACGCAAAGACTTGCTGCGCGAATTGGTCGCCGAAGTGCTCAAAGATGTCGCCCTCGTTCACGCCATCAAAGAAGGGGCGGGCGGCGCGTCTGTCAGCCGGAAGGAAGTCTTTGATGTTTTAGAGGGTTGAGCGTGAAAATTGATTTCAAAGAGAGTTTTGTCCGGGACGCAAAGAAAATCAGGGATAAGGCTCTCCTGGCGCAAATTAAGATAGCCATTGAGCAAGTTGAGCAGGCGCGACACTTCAAGATGTAGGCCGCCTGAAGCGTCTTGTAGGCAGTAGTAGTAACTATTATCGCATCAGAGTTGGTGACTACCGGATCGGCCTGATTATAGAAAATAATGTTGCGATTTTTGTCCGGTGTCTTAACAGAAAAGAAATATACAGATACTTCCCCTAAGCATCTAAGTTGACACGCGCAACGGGGGCAGGAAACAAGGTGAGGGAAAAGTTAAACATGAATTTATTAGCTAGAAAATTTATTATCGTTGCGATGTTCGCGCTGGCAGCGTGCAGCGCGGTTGAGACGCGGGCGCAGGGTCTTCTGGCGTCGCCGTATCGCTCGAACGAGTCGGTGCGTTCGGATAAGTTTACGGGCGGGCGGATTGAGCGCGCGCAACTCGTGGCGGGCGAAGGCGACATCGAGATCACGGTTGACGTGCCCGCCTTTCGCCTGACGCTGTGGCAGAACGGCAAAGAGGTGAAGACTTACGCCATCGGCGTCGGCCTGAAAGATTTTCCGATCTCGATTGGCGAGAAGCAGGCGACGGAGATCATCTGGAATCCCGATTGGATACCGCCCAACAGCGATTGGGTGACGGGGCGCAAAGGCGTCAAGTCGGGCGAGGTGATTCGCGCGAGCGACCGCCGCAACCCGCTCGGCAAAGTGAAAATCCCGCTCGGCTACGGCTACCTGATCCATCAGGCGGCGGCGGCGACAGACCTCGGCAATCTCGTCTCGCACGGTTGCATCCGCATGCTCCGCACAGACCTCTACGATCTGGCCGAGAAGATCGTCGCCGCGCGCGGCTTGCCCGTCTCCGCGAAGAAGATCGCGAACGCCAAGGTGACGAAGAACACCGTCGTCGCCGCGCTCGACGAGCCGCTGCCCGTTGACATCAACTACGACACGCAGGTCATCGAAGGCGGCGCGCTCCACCTCTACCCGGACGTGTACGACCGTGGCACGAACACCGTCAAGAATCTGCGCGCGGAATTTGAAACGAGCGGCGTGGACGACTCGATGCTCGACGACGCGACGCTCAAGGCTCTGCTCGCGCGCGTCAACGACAAGCAGAAATACGTCGTGAGCTTGGAGAGCGTCGCGGCGGGGCGCGCTCTGACGGACGGGCGCACGTTGCCGCTCGTCGTCTCGGCGACGGCGACGACGAAGAAAAAAGTCGCGCCGAAGAAGCGCGCGGCGTAACGCTTCACTCGTCGCACCAATTCGGCGAAGAAGTTTTTTAACGCAGAGAGCGCAGAGTGAAAAACGCGGAGGACGCAGAGAACGAGTTTTCTCTGCGTCCTCCGCGTTTTGTTCTTTGCGCTCTCTGCGTTAAAAAATCCGCTTGTGTCGTGAGTTATGGCGCGCAGTATTCCCAGTGCCAAGGCTCGTAGAAGTAGGGGCAGAAGCCGAAGCGCGAGGCGTTTTTGACGAGCCAGCGGTAGGCGCGCGTCTCTGTCTGGAGGGCGCGGTTGCTGTCCTTTGTGATCGTGGGTTCGCCGCCGACGTAGATGTCGAGCGCGCGCCCGGTGAAGTGGGGGCTGTTGACGGCGAGCGCGGCGCGTCCCGCGTTCGGTTCCAACTTGCGCAGGCGATCCTGATATTCGCGCGAACGAAACGCCGAGATGATCTTCAAATACTTCTCCGACGCGGCGAGTTCGCCGCCCTGAGCTTTGAGTTGCAGGGAAGAGTCTGCGGCGGCGGCGGCCAGCATGCGTTTGTAGGCCGCGTAGGTTTGCCGCTCGATCTGACGCAAGTCGTCTGCGCGACCCGAATCGTAAAACTCCGCGCGCGGGACGGTGAGCAGTTGATCCGGCTGCGGATAGACGCGGCTTTTCATGCGCTGCGACTGCCACGTCGAAACCATCCGCATCAAAGTCGCCTCGTCGAGCACGCCGCTCGCTTTGAGTCCCACGTTCTTTTGCCAGCGCGCGAGGCTCGCGGCGAATCTCTCGCTCGCCGGGTCATCTTCCGTGCCGACCGCGCGTTGAATCAGCGGCACGTAGATCGCCCAACCGCGTTGCGTCTTGCCGCCAAACGTCCAACTCAAGTTGTCTTTCAGCGCGCGGTTTTGTTGCGCCGCTCCTTCAAAGAGGGCGGGCGCGAGCGCGTCCGTCTCCGTTCGGGTCGGGACGACTTCTGCGGGACGCGCTTCATCCGTCGCGTCGTTTGACAGCGACGCGGGCGGAGGCTGTGGCGCGGGCTCTGCGGATACGTTGCGGCGGTTCGCGTCAGGCTGCGACCCTAACGGAACGATAGCCGCGACGGAAGCGAGCGTCGTCAGGGCGACGGCGCAGGAGAGAAATAGTTTTCTTTTGTCGAGCGGCATAGGCGTCCGAATCAATTGTGGGGAGGATGGCGCAGGCGTCTTCATCACATTAGCAGGGGAGAAATGATTTTAGTTCGCCGCGCTCAATCTGCCAACTCCTTCGGATCATGGGGCGACGAAAAGACGCGCTGCATCGAGGCCAGCTTGTGCAAGTTCAACATGCGCGCGATGAACGCGGTGCGTGCGTAAAAGGCACGCGTGGCGCTGCCGTGCCCGCGTCCTTTCGTGCGCGCCTGAATCAACTCGCCGAGGTCGCCCGTGAGCGCAGCGAAACCCTGCACGCGAATCGTCGCGCGAATCAATTCATAATCGTCTCTCACCGCGCGGAAGATAACGGGATCGTCCAGATCAAACTTCGCGGCGGCGTGCAGCACGGAGCGCGTGTCCGACGCGTTCTCGAAGATGCGACTGACGACGACGAGCCGGCGCAGCTTGTCGTAGAGATGGCTGTCTTCAAAACGATTCGAGACGACTTCCGAAGGCTCAAGCATCGTGATCGCCATCGTCTCCTTGACGCGCAACATGCCCGCGCCGTCGCGCCTGAGCGAGACGAGTTTCAAATCCCACGTGCCGAAGTCCGGCGCTTGACGCGAATTCTGCGCGAGGCCGAGATAGCGTTCGAGCACGTGCCCCGCCCAGCCCTTGTTCTTCCGCCCGGCTTTCCAGACCGTCACGCCGAGTTCGTCCGCGAGCGGGCGCAAATCTCTCCCGGCGAGCAGATTGATGCGCCGCACGGCCTCATCTCGATCCAGCACCGGCCGTTTCGAGAGTTGCGGCGGTTGTGATTGCTGCGATAGCGGCGTCGGTTGTTGTGCGGTTGCCTGAGACTTAAACGCCGCGCGGACTGCCTGCCAGAATTTCGAGTTCATCTGTGATGCGTCGGGAGGCGATGCGCGGGTAGTTTTCGTCAACGTCGAAGCCGGTGAAGCGACGTTTGAGTCGGGCGGCGACCACTGCCTCTTGTTTGGGCGCAGAGGGATTAAGGGTCGAGCCTGTCTGAAACAAGTGCGGGCGATTATACTCCGGTTGCCGCCGATGCTTGACCATCCCGGCAGAGTTTCGGCAAGATTACGCTTGAAGCCGAGCCGCAAGGGTAGTTCTTCCCGCAAAAAGTCAGTCAAAACAGTCGAGGCGAGTTTCCAAATGTTTAAGTTGATGTTGATTCGTGCGTTGTGCCTGAGCGTGGTGTGTGTTTGCGCGACGACGGCGGTGTGCCATGCGCAGGCGTTGGAGCGTGAGTTGACGGCGGGAGCGGCGACGCCAATCTCGGTTAAGAATTTGAGCGGGCGGGTGACGATTGTGGCGGCGGCGGAGGGCGAGGAGCGGAAGCACGTCTCGCTGAGAGCGGAGTCGCCGGGGGCGGCGGTGCAGGAAGCGGATGTGGTGTCGAAGACGGTGGAAGGCAAAGTCGAGATCGAGGTGCGCGAGGGGCGAGCCGAGCGTGATCGCATAGACCTGTTGGTGCGCGTGCCGCAGCGCGCGAAGGTGTCTGTGGAGACGCGCGCCGGGGCGGTTGACGTGTCGGGGCCGCTGAGCGAAGCGCAGGCGGCGACCGACACGGGGACGATTCGCGCAGACGTGCCGCTCGATTCTCTGCGTTACAGTTTCCGTTGGACGGCGAGCCGCCCGCGTTTTTATAGCGAAGTGGAGTTGGGGAAAGTTGAAGAGAAGCGCGGCGGGCGTTTCGAGGTTTCGGGACGAATAGGCGACAAGAAGGCGACGCGCGACCTGCGCGTCAAGTTGGACTTTGAGACGGAGCGCGGCGTCATACTCTTCGGCGTTGACCCCGCGAACGTGCCCGCCGATTTGCGCGAGCGGCAACTGACGGAGGCGGCGCGCGGCATCATCCGCAGCGGCAATCAGGATTTAATCGAAGCCATACGCAAGATCACGCCGCGCTTCGTCGGCGAGTATGCGAAGACTTTGCCGCCGCCGCGCATGGGTGCGCCGGTCTTGAGCGTCGTGGCAGCGGGCGAGCGCGCCGCCGCGCGTGAGGTTGCGCCGCAGTTAATGCGCGTCAACGCGAACGTGACGGACAGGCTTGGGCGCGCGATTGCGGGGCTTGAGCGCAAAGACTTCAGCGTGCTGGAAGGGAGCGAGCAGCGCGAGGTGGTGGCGGTCGAACCGACGCGCACGCCTTTCAATCTCGTGTTGCTGTTGGACGTGTCGGGGAGCGTCGAGGAGCGTCTGGACTTCATCAGAAAATCCGCGCTCGCGTTCGCCAACACGGTCAGCCCGCAGGACAGGATCGCGATCATCAGCTTCCGCGACGACATCCAACTCATCTCCGATTTCACCACCGACCGCACCCTGCTCGCACAGCGCATCAAAGACATCGAAGCGGGCGGCGGCACCGCGCTCTACGACGCGCTCGCCTACACGCTCGTCAACACCTTGAAGCCGCTGCGCGACGAACGCACGGCCATCGTCGTTATTTCAGACGGCGACGACAATCGTTCCTTCATCCCGTTCCCGTACATCCTTGAGACGATCATCGAAACCGGCGCGGTCGTCTACCCGCTCTACATCCCTTCGGGTCTGATCCCCGCGTCGGGCGCGCCCGCTCCCTCCACCACGCTCGACCCCACGCGCACGCGCTTCCTCTCGCTCACCTCCCGCGCCGACGAGGAGGGACGCAAACTCGCCAGCGTCTCCGGCGGCGTCTATTACCCCGTCCGTCGCTTCGACGAACTCCAACTCGCTTACGACGACATCGTCGCGCAACTCCGCACCTCCTACACCGTCAGCTATGCCACGACTTCCGCCGCCGCTGCCGCGCGCAACCGCGTCCGCGTCCGCGTCGCGCGCGAAGGCGCGGTCGTCCGCCTCAGCCCTGCGGTCGGCGCAGGCACTTCGCCTTCAAACTAATTCGCACATTTTGGAGACGAACGCTTGCGGGTGTTACCATCCGTACTGATGAAGAGTTCGCTGTTGTTATCCCTGTTCGACGAGACGGAGCGGCGTCCGCTGTCTGTGTCGGAGTTGACTTCGCAGGTGCGCGGGGCTTTGGAGAACCGTTTCGCGTCGGTGTGGGTTGAGGGGGAGATTTCAAACTTCAAGGCGGCGAGTTCCGGCCACTGGTATTTCACGATCAAGGACGAGGGCGCGCAGCTTCATGCGAAATGTTTTCGCGGCGTGAACGGGCGCATCCGCTTTCGCCCGTCGGACGG
>DASYMM010000080.1:0-5178 GCA_036009085.1 Pyrinomonadaceae bacterium
TTGAAGGTCTCGCTGTTCGTCATCGCCTTTGCTTTGGACAAAGCGTTTATCTAGCAACTTGGATTAACTAGAGAAAGACTAAAATAGTCTTTCTCTAGTTACGATTTACGATTCACCTCGTTTTAACTCGTCACTCGTCACCCGTCACTCGTCACTGTTTTTTTGTGGCAGAGGCTTTGAGGTTTAAGTTAAAGTATTGTATTGAGCAATCAAAATTGAAGCGAGATTGAACCCGCGCGGGTCTCTTCGTGTGTATTGATGGGCGATCAGGAGGCTTGAAGCAGACCTTGTCTTGATTGTTGATACGCTCGCACGTGCACGGTTGAAGCTGGCTCTGTTCTATCGAATCCAATGAGGATGCAAGGCGTGCGCGATGCGCCCGCCTCTGTACGGGAGTTGCTGATGGCTACTGTGACAGCCCCACCGAAACGACCGATAGGCCCTTTCAAGCGTTGGTTGTTCAAAGGAGTCGAGGAGATAGAGGGGCCGCACGAGCGGGAGGGGCAGCATCACACGCATCCTTGGTGGAAAGTGATGTGCCTGACGGGCGTAGACTACTTCTCCACGCTCGGTTATCAACCCGGCATCGCCTTCCTCGCCGCCGGCGCGCTCTCACCAATCGCAACGCTCGTGCTCGTCCTGCTCACGCTGTTCGGCGCGCTTCCGATGTACAACCGCGTCGCCGCCGAAAGCCCGCATGGCGACGGTTCGATCTCGATGCTGGAGAATCTGCTCTCGCGCTGGAAGGGCAAACTCTTCGTGCTCGCGCTGCTCGGATTTGCCGCCACGAGTTTCATCATCACCATTACGCTCTCCGCCGCCGACGCCGCCGTCCACGTCATTGACAATCCTTTCACGCCGCAATTTTTTCACCATCATCAGATCGGGGTCACGCTCTTTATGATCGCTGCGCTCGGCGCGGTCTTTCTGAAAGGATTCAAGGAGGCTATCGGCATCGCCGTCGTGATCGTCGTCTCGTACATCCTGCTCAACGTGATTGTGCTTGGCGTGGGGATTTTTAAACTGGCGACGCAGCCGCAGTTAATCGTGAACTGGAAAGACGCTCTGTTTGCCGGGCACAGCAACCCGCTGTTGATGCTCGGCGCCGCGCTCGTCGTCTTCCCGAAACTCGCGCTCGGTCTCTCCGGTTTCGAGACGGGCGTGGTCGTCATGCCTCTGGTCGAGGGCGAGCCGGGCGACGACAGACAGAAACCGATGGGGCGCATCAACAACACGCGGAAATTGTTGAAGGCCGCCGCGCTCATCATGAGCGTGCTGCTCATCGCAAGCAGCATCGTGACGACGACGCTGATTCCGGCGGAAGCGTTCCGGCCGGAGACAGACACCGAGCCTGCCGGTGAAGCGAGCGGGCGCGCGCTGGCTTACCTCGCGCACACGTTCCTCGGCGACATCTTCGGCACGGCTTACGACGTGAGCACGATTCTCATACTCTGGTTCGCAGGGTCGTCCGCGCTCGCGGGACTCCTGAACATCGTGCCGCGTTACTTGCCGCGTTACGGCATGGCGCCCAACTGGGCGAAGGCGACGCGCCCGCTCGTCATCGTCTTCACGATCATCTGCTTCGCCGTGACCGCGCTCTTCAAGGCGAACGTGGAGGCGCAGGGCGGGGCTTATGCGACGGGCGTGCTGGCCTTGATGAGTTCGGCGGCGATTGCGGTCGCGCTCTCGATATGGCGCGAGGGGAGCAAGTGGCGTTGGGCGTTTTTGCTGATCTCGCTCGTCTTCGTCTACACCACCGTCGTCAACATCGTGGAGCAGCCGGAAGGACTCAAGATCGCGTCGTTCTTCATCGGCTTCATCATTCTCGTCTCGCTCATCTCGCGCGTCTCGCGCACGACGGAGCTACGCGTGGAGCGCGTGGAACTTGACGAGACGGCGCGCACCTTTGTCGAAGAAGCCAACCGGCGCGGCGAGATACGCATCGTGACGAACCGCTGCGACCGAGGCGACGTGAGCGAGTATGAATTCAAGGAGCGCGAGAAGCGCGCCGACAACCACATTCCGACGCGCGACCCAGTGCTCTTCTTCGAGGTCAAGCCGGGCGACGCCTCCGAGTTTGCGGGCGTGCTCCGTGTGACGGGCGCGGACGTTGAGGGCTATCACGTGTTGCGCGCCGAAAGCCCCGCCGTGCCGAACGCCATCGCGGCTTTCCTGTTGTACCTGCGCGACACGACGGGCAAAGTGCCGCACGTCTATTTCGGTTGGAGCGAGGGGAACCCGCTGGCGTATCTCTTCAAATACGTCGCGTTCGGCGAGGGCGACACCGCGCCCGTCACGCACGAAGTTCTCAGGCAGGCGGAAGAAGACCCGGAGAAGCGTCCGGTCGTACACGTCGGCGGTTGAAGAGGGTTCTGCAAGGTTGCGTTACGCCGGTTGGAGGCGTAGCATTTGGCCGATTTGAAAATTTGTCAGCCGAAGTTGTTCACGGCGTCGCAAGACGCGAGAGGGACAACACGGGGGAACCAGCGTCTCGCGCATTGAGCGAGACACGGGGCGCATCGTCTGGCGTTCGACTCGACACGGTCGGATTCTGACGAAGGATACTTCCAAATCCTAGCCCGACAGCTAACCTCGTAGGCTTTTAGGGAAGGGCAACTCCGCGCATATAAATTTCTCAAAGGCGCAGGGCTTCATGCTCTGCGCCTTTTGCCGTCTTGCGCGATATAGTGAAGGAGCTTCCATGTCCACTCAAGCCGTCGTGCCGCCTCAACGTCCGCAGAAGAATTTCAAGCAGTGGTTGCTCAAAGGCCGCGTCGAGGAGATGGAGGGGCCGCACGAGCGGGAGGGGCAGCATCACACGCATCCTTGGTGGAAAGTGATGTGCCTGACGGGCGTAGACTACTTCTCCACGCTCGGCTATCAACCCGGCATCGCCTTCCTCGCCGCCGGCGCTCTCTCGCCTATCGCCACTCTGATTCTAGTCTCCCTCACGCTCTTCGGCGCGCTCCCCATCTACGGGCGCGTCGCCGCCGAAAGCCCGCACGGTGAAGGCTCGATCTCGATGCTCGAAAACTTGCTGGCACGCTGGAAGGGCAAACTCTTCGTGCTCGCGTTGCTCGGTTTCGTCGCGACCGATTTCATCATCACCATCACGCTCTCCGCCGCCGACGCCACGGCGCACGTCCTCGAAAATCCTTACGCGCAACGCTTCAACGTGCTCGATCATCCGGTCGTCATCACGCTCATGCTGGTGGCGGTGCTCGGCGGCGTGTTCCTGAAAGGGTTCAAGGAGGCCATCGGCATCGCCGTCGTCCTCGTCGTCTCGTACCTGCTGCTGAACACGGTCGTCATCGGTCGCGGCATCTACGAAGTCGGGACGCACCCCGAATACTTCCCGCGCTGGCGCGACGCGCTCTTCGCCGCGCACGCCAACCCTCTGATGATGCTCGCCGCCGCGCTGCTCGTCTTCCCGAAACTCGCGCTCGGACTCTCCGGCTTCGAGACGGGCGTGGCCGTCATGCCGCTCGTCAAAGGCTCACGCACGGACACGGAGCAGAATCCGGCGGGGCGCATCAACGACACGCGAAAACTCTTACGGACGGCTGCGCTCATCATGAGCGTGATGCTCATCACGAGCAGCTTTGTGACGACGCTCGTGATCCCGCCCGCCGCGTTTCAGCCTGAAACTTTGACCTCGCCGCGCGGCGAGGCCAACGGGCGCGCGCTGGCCTACCTCGCGCACCACTTCTTCGGCGACGCCTTCGGCACGCTCTACGACGTGAGCACCATTCTCATACTCTGGTTCGCGGGCGCGTCTGCGATGGCCGGACTCCTGAACATCGTGCCGCGTTACTTGCCGCGTTACGGCATGGCGCCCGATTGGGCGCGCGCCACGCGCCCGCTCGTCATCGTCTTCACCGCCGTCGCCTTCGCCGTCACGATCATCTTCAAGGCGGACGTTGACGCGCAGGGCGGGGCTTACGCGACGGGCGTGCTCGTCCTGATGACTTCGGCGGCCTTCGCCGTGATGCTTTCCGCGCGCCGTCGCGGGGCGAAGCGTTGGGCTTTTGCGTTCCTGCTGATCTCGCTCGTGTTCGGCTACACCACCGTCGTCAACGTCTTCGAGCGACCGGAAGGCATCAAGATCGCTTCGATCTTCATCGGCGCGATCATTCTGGCCTCGCTCGTCTCGCGCGTGTGGCGCACGACGGAACTGCGCGTCGTCGAGTTGATCTTCGACGACAAGGCGCGGCAGTTCATAGAGGAAGCGGGCAGGCGCGGCGACGTGCGCATCGTCGCCAACCGGCGCGACCGTGGCGACGTGAACGAGTACATGGTGAAAGAGATGGAGAAGCGCGCGGGCAACCACATCCCGACGCGCGATGCCGTGCTCTTCTTCGAGGTCAAGCCGGGCGACGCCTCGGAGTTTACCGAGCGGCTGAAAGTGCGCGGCGTGGAGTTGGACGGCTACCGCGTGCTGCGGACGAAAAGCCCCGCCGTGCCGAACGCCATCGCCGCCTTCCTCCTCCACGTCCGAGACACGACGGGCAAAGTGCCGCACATCTATTTCGGTTGGAGCGAGGGAAATCCGCTGGCCTACCTGTTTAAATATATTGCCTTTGGCGAGGGCGACACCGCGCCCGTCACGCACGAAGTCCTCAGGCAGGCGGAGAAAGACCCGAAGCGTCGCCCGGTCGTGCACGTCGGCGGGTGAGAGAAGTTAGTTTGTAGTTTGCTTTACGTTGCTTGCGGGCGTAGCATTTGGCCGATTTGAAAATTTGTCTGCTGAAGTTGTTCACGGCGTCGCAAGACGCGAGAGGGACAACGCGGGGGAACCAACGTCTCGCTCGAAAGAGCGAGGCACGGGGCGCATCGCCGGGGGAGCGACTCACAAGAGTCGAAACTCCGCGCGAGGGATACTTCCTATCCTAGCCCGACAGCTAACCTCGTAGGCTTTGAAGGAAGGGCACCGCCGCGAAACCTCTCAGAGGGCGCGGGAGCTTTGTGCTTCCGCGCCCTTTTTTCGTGGGCGCACAACATCGAAGGAGATGCGCCATGCAAGACTCACCGTTTCGAGACGAGGGAGGAGGCACGCGACTTCATCTTAAGCCGTATGCGAAAATTGAACGACAGGCGCGAACGTGGCGTCTGATCGGAGGCATCTTCGGGCTGGCGAGCGGATTGATTGCGTGCCTCTTCGGCACAGCCTTCGCCGTG